>NZ_JALNTH010000065.1:0-21902 GCF_023161935.1 Pseudoalteromonas sp. 2CM28B | reverse complement strand
AATGTATAGATTAATAGATCATAAGCAGAACATACTTAGACCAAAAGGTGATCAGAGTTTTCACACAGTCTGGGCACTTAGCCGAACTTCGGCAAAGAGCGAATAGCGGACATCAACGTTCACTTCAGCATTACCGAATACTGAACGGTTTTGAGCTAAAGTTTTTGCGCGGCACATGGAAAAGAACTGCGTAGAGTTTGGTGCCAGATGCAAGTCCATGCTAGGGATTTACTGCTGACTAAATAACTGATCCTAATTGTGATACACCTGCTTCAAGCCATGCTTGCCACCTGGGAACGGAGCCGCTGTGTCCATAAAGTGGTATACCTGCTCCAGTAAGTCATCCATGTTCTTACACTGATGGTTACGGGTTATCGTTTCATGCAACGCATGCCATAGCTTTTCAATTTTGTTGTGCCACGGGCTGTATACCGGTAAAAACAAGAGCTTGAACTTTGGGTTCTCATTCAGCCATTTCTGCGTTTTTTTGCTCTTATGGATGATGTAATTATCCACAATTAGCGTGATACTTTTCGCTCGCCGGTATTACCCTTTCAGTTGCTCCAACAGCGCAATAGACAAATCACTGGTCTTGCGCTCACCACCAACATAACTGATTTGTCCTGTCTGGCTGTGCAGTGCCCCCGCCAGATAGTGTTTCTTATTCTGGCCGGGTGTAGCTACCTTACGCTGTTTACCTTTAAAGCCCCAGTCGGCACCAATCTTCGGATTCAGGTGGATATCCACCTCATCCTGATAAAACACCGGATGGTCCACGCTGCAATTTTCAAGTGCCTCCCGCATGGCTGCTAACTTAGCTTCTTTATCTGGGTCTTGGATATACAGCGTCGGTGCCGCACGACGCCAGACGATGCCGACTTGTGGCAACCACCGCCTGAGAGTTGAGCTATGAATAACGATACGGTAAAGCTTATGCAGTAGCAGTGCGAATAATTCACTACTCCAACGCGACCGCTGATAACCCAGTGTCCTGGGTACATGGTTCACCAACAGTTTTAAAACACCGCAGATAAAGCCTTTGGGCTGACTTGGTGGTCGCCCAGCACCCTTGGTTTTAAGGCCATCTATACCTGCTGCTTCATACCAGGTTACCCACCGGTTTACTGATGAACGGCCTGCTTGCAAAACACGGGCTACTTGCGACTTGGTTTCACCTTTTAGCACCAATAACACCGCATTTGCCCGGCGGCACAGGTCTTTATCTCGGGTTTTATGTACAATTTTCTTCAAGCGGCGGGTTTCTGCGCCGTATAAAAATGCTATTTTGTTCATACTCAATGCGGTTGTTGATTGGTTATGTTTGGCGACTGATCTGATCGCGCAAACCGCATTGAGTTCCCTTCCTCGGGTGATCTACTATTTGGAACAGCTATTTAGGATGCCAGCCCATACCTTTCTAATTCATATGTAACATTTTTTCTGTCGTACTGGCATCAAGATAACCAGAACTGAGCAAACAATCTCAAAGGTTGTACAAAATAACACTAAAGTTTTTTCATTAAGTTTTATTGTTATGCTCTTGTGGTGGCTTTCGCCACCACTTTATTAGTTTTCAAGTTCCACCATATCTTTCGCTGCAATGTCACCAGACACTAGCTTTACAGTTGCGAAATGATCATTCACAATTTTAGTAATTTGTACCGTTCCTACCTTTTCGATAGTGTAGGGATCTTCACCTTCACTCAATACTATTCTTTCATGGAATCTAATAACACTGTATTTTTGCCCAACCTCTGCGCCATGCTTAGCACCAATACAGATTAGAGTTCGATTATCAGAACTTTCTACTACCTGACCTCTCATCATGTATTTATGATAAGAAGTGGTATTGGAACAACCCACTAAATATAAACCGAATGTAAGCAATAAAAGAGCTTTTATATAGGGTGTTTTCATCACTGTTACCTCATTTGACTAACTAATTATCTATACACTTTTTTATGAATTCATTTGTTTTTCCGGCCAGCCCCCGAAGGTGCTTGATGACAACTCCAAGGCTTATGAACAGAGTTATCTTTGATGTTCTGATCAACAAATTTATAGTAACTTTCTTTAGTATGTGTCCACCAATCATCATGAACATCTGCGCCATACTTACGGATTACCTCCTCAATCCCATCAAGGCTTACGTTTGCGGCATCATAGGCAAGGTGTATTTCACCTTCTTTGATGTTGTAACTAACTTCATCTATACCAAAAAGCTGATCTATTTCTTTTACTAACTCGTCACAGCTTTCTTCTGTGACATTGCTAAGCTTTAGGTTTCGAACAACTAAATTTTGCTCTTTAACGCCAACTCTATGATTTAAATCGCTCATAATTTTTCTCCTAATGTTTGTGTGAATGCTGTTGATTGCTATCTTTCATTTCTTCCATTTTACGGTTCATCTGCGGCATCATGTTCCCCATCATTTCTAAATGATGTTCAGCCATCTTGATTTGTTGATGCATTGGCATTTCTTCCATGTTTTTGTGCATGGATTGCATCATCTTCATCATTGAACGGTGATGTTCAACCATCATCTGCTGTTGCTTTTCAGGATCTTTTTCAGTTTTAATGGCATGGACTTCCTTTTTCATTTCCATCATCTTTTTGTGCATTTCTCCCATGTTCTCATGTGGTATTGCCATGCCTTGATGCATATCAGCTTTGTTCGCACCTTCATGTTTATGCTCATTGTTTTGGGCAAATGAGCTAGTGGTTATCAGTAGTGAACTAATAAATAAAATTGATTTAGTTAACGTTTTCATGATTTTTACCTTCTACACTTTTATTAAAATTTGGGATCCAACTTGGTGTCGATTCCATATACCTGTGGTACTCCGAACCAAACTCAGCAATCGCTTGTGCTTCTTCGCGTTT
Source organism: Pseudoalteromonas sp. 2CM28B (assembly GCF_023161935.1). Classification (NCBI taxonomy): domain Bacteria; kingdom Pseudomonadati; phylum Pseudomonadota; class Gammaproteobacteria; order Alteromonadales; family Pseudoalteromonadaceae; genus Pseudoalteromonas; species Pseudoalteromonas sp. 2CM28B. The sequence goes on along the minus strand of NZ_JALNTH010000065.1, from coordinate 19,018 downwards.
CGCTAGCTCGACGTAAACAACGACTAAGATCGGAAACATCGCAAGTGTTGGGATTGTCGGCCACTGCAATAAAAAGCCGAACATGATTAGAATGAAAGCTACATACTGTGGGTGGCGACACCTTGCATACCATCCAGTTGTAGCCAATTGATGATGTTTTTGCGCGTGATGCAATACATTCCATGCTGAAGACAACATAAAGAAACCTGCAACAATAAACACCATACTCACTATATGAAATGGGTCCCAATGGGCATCACCTTGAAATCCAAAGAAAGTATGTAATAAATGCCCATTTTCATGCGCAAAGAAATTTACTTCTGGATAGGTCTCCGTCAGCCACCCCGACAGAAAATAGATAGTTAAAGGAAAGCCATACATTTCAGTAAATAGGGCAACAATAAAGGCAGAGAACGCGCTTAGACTTCTCCAATCAGTTGATGTTTTTGGTTTGACAAAACTAAAGGCAAAAAAGATAAAAATTGCTGAGTTCAGTATCACCATCGACCATAAGCCATAATCATATGTTTCATTCATCACTGCTCTCCTTTTTATGTGATTCCTTACGTGCCTTTTCTAACCCTTGTATGTAGCCATCGTGATAGGCTGCATTTTTATCCGTGAGTTCTTGAAAGCTCTCTTCCTTTTTTTCATCAGGCGCATGTGAATGATCGTGACCATGTTTACCATGACTGCCATGCATAAATACGTGCATCAAGGGGCATAGCAATAAAATCAAGTAGGGAAGAAATTGCAGCATATGTTGACCATGCTCAAGCACTAAGAAGTAGGTCACTGCGGCAATAAGTGCCAGTGCAGCCCAGCCTGTAGGTGTTGACCAAAAATTAGGGTGTTGATTTTTCATATTGCCCTCCTAAACGACTTTTAAGACACCGCGATACATTTGCATCTGACAGTGAAACTCATGCTCTCCCGGTGATAAGTTCAATAGGGTAATTTGAGTAATTTCATTTAATTTAAGCTGTTCGCTTATATCCAATGAAGGAATAAGCATTGTTTCAGCGCAGGGGGATTGATCTTTGCGCATAAACTTCAGAGTGACAGGTTGGCTAGCAGACACCTGAATTGAGGATGGGGAATACACACCACCCCTCACTTCAATGAGTACTTCATTACCTTGAACGATTGTTTTATTGGGTTTATATAGCCAAAACCACCAAACAATCAGCGCGATTAACATTAAGCCTAATAAGTTAATAACCATCATTGTGATTCTCCTTAATGCTCTTTTGCTTTAAAAAAGCGAAGTCGATTTGCATTTGACACTACAGTCAATGACGAAAACGCCATTGCAGCACCTGCAATTACAGGGCTAAGCAGAATGCCAAAGAAGGGATATAGAACCCCCGCAGCAAAAGGAATCCCGGCTACGTTATAGACAAACGCGCCAAACAAGTTTTGTTTGATATTTCGTAAAGTAGCTTTGCTTACCGCTATGGCATCAGCAAGGCCATGAAGTGAACCACGCATTAGGGTAATGTCAGCACTTTCGATAGCTACATCAGTCCCTGTGCCTATGGCGAAGCCAACATCGGCTAACGCTAGCGCAGGAGCATCGTTGATGCCATCTCCTGTCATACCAACAATTTCGCCGCCTTCTTGTAGCTCTTTCACCTTGTTGGCTTTATCTTCTGGCAGCACTTCAGCAAGAAACTCACTAATACCCGCTTTTTTAGCTACGGCGGCAGCGGTTTCCTTGTTATCACCCGTTAACATGATGACGCGTATACCATTAGCCTGAAGCCGTTTGATAGCAGAGATTGAGTCTGACTTGATAGGATCTGCAACAGCAATGATTGCTGCAAGTTCACCATCTACAGCAAAGTACATAGGTGTTTTGGCTTCTTTGGCTAAAGACTGTGCTTGTTCAACAAAGCCTGTGAGGTCTACGCCTTTTAACTTCATTAGTTTATCGTTTCCGAAAAGCAGGGCTTTGTTGTTGCAGCTTGCTTCTACACCAAAACCCGTAATAGCATTAAACGATTCAATTTTTAGTAACTCAATATCCTGATCTAACGCACTTTCAACAATCGCTTGCGCTAAAGGATGCTCTGAGCCGCTTTCTAAACTTGCTGCAAGCTGTAGTACGTCTTTTTCGTCAGTAGCTTTTGCTAAAATAATATCGGTTACCTTAGGTGCCCCTTCAGTAATAGTGCCCGTTTTATCTAAAATCATGGCAGTGATTTTAGAGGCGGTTTGCAGTGCCTCACCGTTGCGAATAAGCACTCCGGCTTCTGCTGCTTTTCCTACTCCCACCATGACAGACATGGGTGTTGCCAAGCCTAAAGCACACGGGCAGGCAATAATAAGCACAGTAGTTGCTGAAACGATGGCAAAAGCAATGGCTGGCTCAGGTCCAAAGTTAAGCCATGCTAGCGCACTTAACACAGAGGTAATCATCACGACAGGTACGAAAAAAGCTGAAATAACATCGGCCAAACGGCCAATCGGCGGTTTTGAATTTTGTGCTCGTTTCACCATATTGATGATTTGTGCAAGCGCCGTGTCTTTACCAACGCGTGTCGCTCTAAATAAAATCATGCCTGATTTGTTCAAAGTACCAGCGACAACCTCATCTTCTTCAGCTTTTTCAGCAGGCATAGGTTCGCCTGTCAGCATGGACTCATCAATAGAGGTGTGTCCTTCCAATACCACGCCATCGACGGGAATTTTTTCACCCGGTTTTACCTTCACAATATCGTTAAATAAAACCTGCTCAATACCTATCTGAACTTCTTTGTTGTCACGAACCACGGTTGCTGTTTTGGCTTGCAAGCCGATAAGACGTTTAATGGCCTCAGAGGTTTTACCTCTGGCTTTGATTTCTAATGCTAAACCTAAATCAATTAAGCCAATGATCATGGCGGTAGCTTCAAAATAAACATGCCGTGCCATCAATGGAACAGCGTCAGGTGCAAACACGACAACCATCGAATACAACCAAGCTGTACTTGTTCCTAAAGCTATTAGAGTGTCCATATTAGCGGAGTGGTTTTTAAAGCTTTTCCAAGCGCCAACATAAAAATGCTTACCTGAAAAATACATAACACCAAAAGTTAAAATGCCTACAACCAGCCAAGACATGCGCTCAAGGTTTGTTTCAACCGTCATTTCTCCAACCACAATGCTGTAGATCATCAAAGGAACGCCGAGTGAAAGGGCAATAAACGTATCGCGCATTAGCTTTTTGTAATATGCAAAATCCGCAGCCTCTTTCTCATCAAGCGCATCTGTTGCTGAGCTATCATCAATTGGCTTCGCGTTATACCCCACTGACTCAACAGCTTTGATCAACTCTTTTGTTTTAGCTGTCCCATAAACTGTTACTGTCCTATCAGCAAAATTCATTTCCGCACTGACGACTCCAAGAGTTGCCTTCAACGCCCCTTCAATTTTGCCTACACAGCTAGCACACCCAGCACCTTCAATGATAAGCTGTTGGTTATGTGATACTTTCTCCAACGTATTCTCCTTACTTTTACACGAAGAGGATTGAGCTTTTGCCTGACAGCAACAGCCTGATTCAGTTTTTATATTTGTGTTAGTAGCCACCCTTTTTCCTCCTATGCTTTTTTAATTTGCTCAAAGTTTTCGATGAGATGACAAACCATGTTTGCAGTCGGTGCTTTGTCTTCCATTTCTTCCCATCGAGAAAGCGCAGAAGACATTTTTCCTCGAAGTGCCAACATTGCTTGAAACTGCTTTTCTGTTTCTTCAAGCCGCTCTTTGATCAGGCTTCTGACTAATGGGCACGCACTTTTACCATCTTCAGATTCATTAATAATTTCCTTGATATCTGCAACGGAAAAACCAAGGTTTCTGGCACTTAAAATGAATTTAAGTCTCGATACTTCTTTATTCGAGTATGACTTGTAGCCGTTCACTGACTTAGCAGGTTTTAACAATCCTAATCTGGTGTAATAGCGCACCGTATCAGCAGTCGTTCCAAGGCTTTTTGCCAGCTCCGCAACTTTCATGTTCACTCCTTAGTTCTTCACCTAAGTTTGTAATCTCACCTACAGCTTAGACCTGTGTCTAAGACACAGGTCAAGTGATTATTCGTGATTAATAATGCAAAAGCTAAAAACTAATTTTTGGTAAAAAGAGGAATCTCGGCCAAAATCGACAGTATTAATTACTGTAAATGGCAATAACTTGAGCATTTTCATAATGCCTTTCCAAATATCGTACTAATCGTTCAAAACAATTGATTATTTAAATCAATGAATAAGTCATTCTATTTTTGATGGGAGTGGCGAAAAAAAGACGCACTGATCCTGTGATTAGCCAATAATTGGTGGACGATAAAGTAAGAGATGGATACCAGATTTTGGTAGGGGTGTACGCTGTAGAATTAGCTCAGAATGAATATTGCAAATACCTTCGTCTTGCGCTTGCACAAGATAGGCATTTAAATGAAAGCTTGTACAAAAACCGCCTTCACAACAAACACAATCACCAGCTTTACATTTTTCACAGTCTTCATCACCATGACGGTTTTTAGAATCTTGCGAATTTTCAGTGTGATAGTGACTATTGTCAATCATTGATTGATGATGCATATTTTTGCTTGGTTGTATAATATGCGTGTCGGATGAGCCATTATGATGCTCTTCACAATTCATTGGTTTAGCAATAGCAAAGCCATGCTGCGTAAGCAACACAGTTATTATTACTATTTTAAACCACCTGAAAAGTCCAAACATTATCATTCCTTCTTTAGCACCTACAATATTAGCCACTTTATAAAAATAATTTTATGATCTTGATCAACCTTTGAACTAAAACCTAAACTTTTTACTTTTTACTTTTTACTTTTTTAAACAGCTTAAACTTCACAAGTATAAAAGGGGTGTCTAATTTATACTCATGAGATTGAAGCCAAGCATGAGCACCATTAAAAGAAATAAAAACCCTACGCTCATAATTAGGTATTGAGTAAGGGATCATTTTTCCAATTGTTCAGCTTTAAGCGCTGTACTTTGCAACAATCGGTTCTATCCCGGGCACATCCAATTCCCGTTCATCAAAAGTGATAAAATGGCCTATTGTAGGTCTTTCAATGGCGATGTTTTTTGCCTTGACTCTTTAACCTTAACCATTCGCCAACTTTACTTCTTAGCTGATATTCCACCTTGATAGGTATACACCAGACTGGCACCGACTGAAAACAAGAAGTAGCTTACTATTACTGCTCTTAGTTCTTTCCAAAAAAACTATTAGCTAGGCCTTTCCTAACATAACTAAAATGGTTTAAATCCCAAAAAACGAAAGCTACCATCAATATAGTTGCGGTAGCTCTCATCAAGTCAATATAGTATTTCTTCACATCAGAGCCAGAACTTGATACCTGCAACAAAAGCAGTATCACGAGTACTTTGCCCATTTAACTTCGCAAAGTCGGCTGTATTACCAAATTTATTCGTCCACTCAACGCCAACATAGGGAGCAAACTGGCGGGTAAACTCATAACGAACCCGAAAACCAATAGCACTGCTAGACAAGCCACTACCAAGGTTATTTTGGACGTCATCCTTACCGTAAAGCGTCAACTCTGCTCGTGGTTGAACAATTAACTTTTGAGTAAGTAATAGCTCATACTCAGCTTCGATCGAAAATGCACTATTACCTTGCTCTCCTAAATACGCAGTCATATCAATTTCAAACCAGTAGGGGGCTAGACCTTGTAAACCAAAAGCTAGCCATTTGCGGTTTTCACCTTCGTTATTGTAATCAAGTCGAATACCGACTTGTGTATCCCAATAAGCAGATATTGCGTGGCCCCATAGAAAATCTGTTTGGTTCTCCTCTAAATTACCTTCGCTAAAATCTCCTTCAGTTTTGATGACTAATCTATCAAAAGTAGTGCCATACCATGCCTGAAAGTCAAAAACACCTGCGTTTGTTTGCTCATTATATTCAAGACGATCCCCTAGTAGCGCGTAAAATGAATGCTCATCTGCCAAAGTCAGTCGTTTGTCGCTACTGAGTGCATAAGGGCCTTCAGTCAAAGTTGTACCTGCTGCATAAGCATGGGGGTCTCTAGCATCTTTAGGTGCATCTCCACCTTGTGCTTGCATTTTAGAATCACCCATCTCAGTCATCTCATCTTTTGCAGATACAGATACACTTATAAGGGGCAAACCTATTAATAATAGTCTTAACGTATTGGTTAGTATTAATTTTTTCATGATACAACTACCTCTCTAAACATACCTGCATCCATGTGGAATAATAAATGGCAATGCCATGCCCAGCGACCTACGTCATGAGGTGTTGTTAAAAAACTAATTCTTTGCGCTGGTTGTACAGGGATAGTATGGCGACGAACCTGTACATCACCTTTTTCATTCTCCAAATCGCTCCACATACCATGCAGGTGCATGGGATGTGTCATCATTGTATCGTTTTGTAAAATAACTCTTAAACGTTGATTATGCTTCATGTGAACTGGCGTGCTTTTTCCAAATTCCAAGCCATCAAATGACCAGCTATAACGCTCCATGTTTCCAGTTAAATGTAATTCAATTTCAGCCTCTGGCTCTTGCTGGTTTGTAATTCCCTCAAGAGAATGTAAATCTGCAAGTGTTAAAACACGGCGTCCATTTTTACGTAAACCTATACCGGGATCATCAAGGTTTGTTCTAGGCATATCAACACGCATATCAACAGAAGCTCCATACTCTGTTTTTGCATGACGCACTTTAGTGCTAGCAACAGCTAATGGGTTTTTAGTCATTCCATGTTTACTATGATCCATTGCCATCGCTCCATGACCCATTGCACTATGATCCATTTTATTAGAATTCATGCCCGACATGTCTGCCATACCTGCCATCGCGGAATGCTCACCACCTTGGGCCATATTCCCCATCATATCTGTCATCGTTAACCATTCAACGGGATCTAGAGCAGGTACTGGTGCATCAATATTAGGTGCCATTGATAAAGTACCTTTAGCATAACCTGAGCGATCCATGCTTTGTGCAAAAATCGTATATGCATCATTTTTTGGCTCGACAAGTACATCATAAGTTTCACCGGGACCAAATCTAAATTCATCTACTGTCACAGGTTCAACATTTTGTCCATCAGCTTGTACAACTGTTAACTTCAGCTCAGGTATTCTTACATCAAAAAACGTATTGCTAGAACCGTTAATAAATCTAAGCCTAACCTTTTCGCCAGCTTTAAACATTCCACGCCAGTTTGTCAAAGGCGCACAACCATTCATTAAAAAAGTCATTGCAGATGCTGATAAGTCTGCAAGATCTGTAGGGTTCATTCTCATTTTATTCCACATTTCCCGGCGTTGTAGCGCATTTGAAACGCTGCTATTTGAAATGTCATCAAAAAACTCTGGAACAGTAGGTTGATTAAAGTTAAATACATCGCTCTGTACTTTTAACTTGCGGAACAAATCCATTGGGTCATCATCAGTCCAATCAGACAATTGGATAACATGCTCATTGTCAGCACTAATAATATCCTTTTCTCTTGGCTCAATAATTAATGCGCCGTACATACCTGTCATTTCTTGAAAGCCACTGTGTGAGTGATACCAATATGTGCCGCTTTGTTGCAGCTTAAATTTATAAACAAAGGTTTCACCCGGCATTATACCTTTAAAGCTAATACCCGGTACGCCATCCATTTGATACGGAAGAATGATCCCATGCCAATGAATTGAACTCGGCACTGATAATTTATTAGTTACCCTGATAGTAACGTCATCACCTTCTCTGAGGCGCAAGGTAGGAGCTGGTATTGAGCCATTGATTGTTGTAGCCATTCTTACAACACCTGTGAAGTTTACGGGTGACTCATCTATCACCAGATCTATTATTTCTCCACTTAGTTCGGGCACAGTACCTGTTATTGTTCCAGCCACTAAAGATGAAGCAGCATGAAGAATGCTTGGAAAAGCAGCTAATATACCGCCAGCAGCTAAACCTTGTACAAAGCGTCTACGCGGTGTAGAAATTTGATGTAATGGATCTTTAATTCTCATTTTACTCTCCGAGGTTTGACCAATAAATTAGTGTGACCAATGAATGTGCTTAATTTTCCATTCACCGTTTTGCTTTTCGAGAACCATTGTTTCCATCCCTTGATAATCACGTTCTTCACCATTGTAAGTACCTTTAGTTTGACTACGCGAGGCAGAGATAGCTGTATTTCCAAGTATCGTCACTTGATGTTCAAGTGTGTCGCTCTTCATCGCTGCTAAATACTTCATATCCGACAACATATGATGATGAGCATATTCATCAGCGCTCCTTTCAACGCGGCCTCCCTCGAAAATGGTGACATCATCCGCTAACTGCGCTCTAGCCTGTTTTTGATTGCCAGTTTCAAGTGCTTGATGAAATGCCAAAACAACTTTTGCGGCTGGTGTATCTACACCTTTAAACAATCCTTTGTCTTTATTCTTATCACCATGAGCGTTTGCTGCGAAACTAAACGTCATTAATAAAACGAGTAGGATATTTATTGTTTTCATTTTCATTTTCTCTTTTAGGTTTTAATTTGCAGGGCCAACAACACTAGTAAGCCCAGCCGTTACAGATAAAATGGCAAAAGCTACTACCATTTCTATCGAGATAGATTTAGATAAAGCCTCTCTGCCTTGACTATTTTTAAGTTGTGGAACGAGTATTAGTTTATGTTTAGCAGCAAGTGCCAAAATAGACACTACAAGGGCCAATTTAAACAACAGTGTTTGTCCGTAACTTGAGCTTATTAGTGCATCAAGACTTCCGACCAATTGAATCACGAGCCAGAGGCCTGCTACCAACAATAGGCTCAATGTAAAACTTGCTTGTTTGCCAAAGCTTTCCATCAGCAAATGAAGTTCTGCATAACTTAGCTGATGGCAAGCCTGTTTTAGTGGCAATAACGCCCCAAACCACCATGCCATAACGAGCACATGCAAAATAAGCAAGCCTTTTTCAATTGTGCCTAACTCAGAAATATGACCCAGTAACGTGAATGAGTATGCAAGGATTAATAAACTCAACATTAAAGCGCTTTGTTTTAAGTACGAGTTCACAGCGAGTTTGAACCTTAAAGCTAAAGCGATTATTGCGGTAACTAGCCCAAGCGCTCGAAGCAAAGCTCCAGTGCCGACAGAGGAGTCCCACATAATAGCCAATATATCAGCGTCTATCGCCCCCTGAATTCCCTCTTCTGCCATTGCACCAGTACTGGCAAAGAACCAAGTAATATTAGCGATCAAAGCCATAACTATATAAGTTCTTGTCCACGTTAAATTCGCTATTACAGCATTAGTATGAGATTCATTATTCTCAAATATTTGCCTGAAAAATGTATAACCAGCAATACAGGCAAAGCCGACGTAAAATACAATTTTTGACAGTACAATGACTGTATTCCAGATATACATTTCCATATCAATCACACCGCCTATTTTAGTGAACCATAAAGCCGAAGCTATGTTTCATTTTATGACCATCGTTACCTAAGAAGGTTACATCCACAGCATAGTTTGCAGGAGCTAATTTAGGTAGTTTCCATGTAAATTTGCTAGTAGCGACTTTAGAAGGCTCGAATCCAAATTTAAATTCTTCGCCTTGTTTATTGGCCAATGAAACTTTTACAACCCGTACCTCTTTGGTGAACACCAAAGTTAACTCTTCTGGAGGATTCATTAGCATTGCATTATCAGCAGGCACACTTTTTTCAAGATGCACATGCGCAAATACCGCACTACTAAAAACGACACTGATTACGGTTAAAAATTTAATTAGTTTTTTCATATTTACCTCTATTTTAGTTTATTGAAATTGCTATTTATAGTTTCTTAACTTCGCTAAGCATTACTTTTTAGCTCCGCCTTAGAAAGCTCCTTGTTAAAGGCGTTTAATTCTGGCTTTTTAACGATTGAGTAAATTACTGGGAGCACAATAAGAGTGAGTAGCACAGCACTTGTCATTCCGCCTACCATAGGTGCAGCTATACGACTCATAATCTCCGAACCTGTTCCTGTACCATATAAAATGGGCATCAAGCCGATAATGATTGTTGCAACTGTCATCATTACTGGACGAACTCGTAAGCCTGCACCGTGCAATAATGCATCTTGATATGCATCATCAGAGATAGGTTCAGCTCGCTCTTCAGCTTTTTCCTTAAGCTCAGCAAGTGCCTGATTGAGATAGACCAACATTATCACACCAATCTCAACCGCTACCCCAGCTAGAGCAATAAAGCCCACGCCAACAGCCACAGAGAAGTTAAACCCTTCCAGATACATCAACCATAAGCCACCAATCATCGCCATCGGCAAGGTAACGATAATGATAGCCACCTCACTAAACGCTCTGAAGTTTAAGTAAAGTAGAATAACAATAATGGCGAGTGTTAAAGGCAATACATAGGTGAGCTTTTCTTTCGCTCTTTCCATATATTCGTATTGCCCAGCCCAAGTAATTGAATAACCTGCTGGTAGTTTTAGATTATTAGCCAAGTGTATTTTTGCACTTTCAACATAAGTACCTACGTCAACACCGTCTATATCGATAAACGTCCAGCCATTTAAACGAGCATTTTCACTCTTAATCCCCGGCGGACCGTTCTCAACTCGAATATCTGCGACATCACCTAGTGCAATGCGTTGACCACTTGGTGTTACAACTGGTAATCGTGATAGCTGCTCAGGAGAGTCTCGATAGTCTTGCGGATAGCGTAAGTTAACAGGGTAACGCTCTTGACCTTCTACCGTTTGGGTAACGTTCATACCACCAATAGCTGTAGAAACCACTTGTTGAACATCCTCGATGTTTAACCCAAAGCGACTTGCCTTATCGCGTGAAATATCAACCTTGATATATCGTCCACCTGCAACTCGCTCTGAGTAAACTGATGCTGTGCCTGTAACTTCGGGTAAAATTTGCTCTATTTGTTGGCCGATTTCCTGAATCACATCAAGCTCTGGTCCGGCGACTTTAATACCCACAGGCGTTTTTATGCCTGTTGCTAACATGTCGATTCGGGTCTTGATTGGCATAACCCAAGCATTCGTTAAGCCCGGAAACTTAACCAATTTATCAAACTCAGCTTTTAACGATTCAGTAGTCACACCCTCTCGCCACTGCTCTTGTGGCTTCAATTGAATAAAGGTTTCAATCATGGTTAAAGGTGCAGGATCGGTTGCAGTTTCAGCTCTTCCTACTTTACCAAATACAGTTTCAACTTCTGGCACAGTGCGAATAAGCTTGTCTGTTTGCTGCAATAACTCCCTTGCTTTACCAATTGAAATACCGGGATAGGTAGTAGGCATATACATGAGATCGCCTTCATCCAATGGCGGAATGAATTCACTACCAATTTTATCGACAGGCCAAAAGCCAACGATAGTCACTAATATTGCTGCTACTATTGTCGATTTTGGAAACTTCATGACTTGCTTTAAAACAGGCATGTAGATAGCAATCAATAATCGGTTTAACGGGTTTTTCTTTTCAGAAACAACTTTGCCTCGAATAAAGTAGCCCATCAAAACAGGCACCAATGTGATCGCCAAACCTGCTGATGCCGCCATTGCATAGGTTTTTGTATAGGCGAGCGGAGAGAACATTCTTCCTTCTTGCGCTTCCAAGATAAATACAGGTAAGAATGAGACTGTAATGATCAGTAAGCTAAAAAATAGTGCAGGGCCTACTTCACTCGCAGCCTTAGCAACAATTTGCCAGCGATTTTCATCTGTTAGTGGTGTTTTCTCCATATGCTTGTGCATATTTTCAATCATCACTATTGCACCATCAGTCATCGCACCAATCGCAATAGCGATACCGCCTAAAGACATAATGTTGGCATTGATGCCTTGCATATACATGATAATGAACGACACCAAGATACCTAATGGCAGAGTAATAACTGCCACAATAGATGAGCGAAGATGAAATAGGAAAGCCACACAGACAATAGCCACGACTGCAAGCTCCTCTAGCAACTTGCTCCAAAGGTTATCAACAGCACGATCTATTAACTTCGATCTGTCATAGACAGGGACAACCTCCACCCCCTCTGGTAAAGAAGATTTGAGCGACTCAAGCTTTTCTTTTACCCCATTTATGGTTTGTTGAGCATTTTCACCAAAGCGCATAACGACAACACCACCAACAACTTCGCCTTCGCCATTAAGTTCTGCGATACCACGGCGCATTTGAGGACCAAGGTTAACGTTGGCAACATCTCCAATACGCAACGGCGTGCCTTGTTCGTTAATACCAAGTGGAATTTTCTCTATATCACTAACTGATTGAATATACCCCGTTGCGGTAACCATATATTCAGCTTCAGCCATTTCCACAACGGATGCGCCAGTTTCTTTGTTCCCTTTTTGTAAGGCTATTTGTATTAAACTTAGAGGAATATCGTAAGCTCTCAATTTGTCAGGATCTACTTGCACCTGATATTGCTTAACCATACCGCCAACGGCGGAAACCTCAGACACGCCCGGAACAGTTTGTAGTTCATACTTTAAAAACCAGTCTTGAATGCTTCTTAATTGGCTTAGATCATGGTTTCCAGACTTATCTGTTAAAGCGTAAATGTATACCCAACCCACACCTGTTGCATCAGGTCCTAATTGTGGTTTTGCCGAATCAGGCAGGCTTGATGCTACTTGGCTTAAGTATTCAAGTACTCTGCTTCTAGCCCAATACAAATCAGTATCATCATCAAAAATGATATAGACGTAGGAATCACCAAAAAATGAGTAACCACGAACAGTTTGCGCTCCCGGTACTGATAACATCGCTGTAGTAAGAGGAAATGTCACTTGATCTTGCACTACTTGTGGTGCCTGTCCCGGATAGCTCGTCTTAATTATCACCTGCACATCAGAAAGATCGGGGAGTGCATCTACTGGTGTTTTTTGTAATGAATACAAACCACCAAACGCGATAATTAAGGTAATCAACAAAACAAAGAAACGATTGCCGATAGACCATCTAATAATTGATTCAATCATTATTTTTCTCCCACTTAATGATTAGAATGATCAACAGCAGCTTTATTTTCCTTGCCGTGTTGTTCATCTGATTCAAGAGAAATGTCAGTGATAACTAAGTCATCTCTAACCTCAAAAGTGAAAGTGACATTATCACCGACATTGAAATCAACCATTTCTATATTGTCCGCGACGATAAAATCCATCGTCGCAGCAGGTCTATCCCATTTCTCTATTGGGCCTCTGCTAATATTTAGAACACGCGTATCAACATTAATAGAATTAATTAGACCTGATACTGTTGCAAAAGATACTTCTTCACTCATATCACCAGGCTCACTCATGATATGAATTCCAGTAATTTCATATCCACCGTCTTCGGTTTTGCTCACTTCAAAGTGCAAAGATTGACCTGACTTTAATGAGTCAATATCGACTTTTTCAGCCACAGTAAAATCCATAACCATTTCAGGCCAATCCCAAGCTTCAGCAGGGCCATGTGAAATATTAACCATGCGGTGCCCTGCCATAACACTATTAACATCCCCTTGCATCCAAACAGAGTTAGGCACTTCATCATGAGTCATTCGTTTAAAGTCAGAGCTTTTACTTGATTCAGAATCAATCAAGAATTGGGCAGATGTCACCACAACGTCATCTTCATTTAAGCCGTCTAATATTTCGATGCTGTCGATATCAACCCGGCCAATAGTCACTTCAATAGATTTAAATTGCCCATCACCTAACGCAAGTACTACTCTGTCCTGTTTACCTGTTCTAATAACGGCTTCTTTAGGCACGAGGATGGTGCTATCAGCTTGATTAGCGTGAATAGAGACTTGTGCAAACATATTTGGTTTTAATTGATAGTCTGTGTTATCAAATTTCAATCTCACTCGGAGTGTGCGTGTTTTACTGTTCAATGTTGGATAAACATAATCAACGACACCAGCCCAGTCCTCACCGGGTAAATAATCCAGTGTCATTGATACAGGAAGTCCTTTTTTAATTAAGGCTGCGTCACGTTCAAACACTTCTGCTTCAACCCAAACTTGATCTAGCTGGCCAATGCTTAATAAGGTGTTTCCCGGCTTTACATAAAAACCTTCTCTAACCTTCAAACCATCGACAACACCTGCTTGTGGTGAATAAAAGGTAATTGTTTGCTGAACCTTTCGTGTCTTTTCTAGCTTTTGAACAAAGTCTGCTGAAAGCTGTAACGCTTTTAGGCGATCTTTGGCTGCTGAAATTAAAGAACTATTGTTGCGCTTTAACGCTATTAACAGCTCTTCCTGAGCATTAACTAACTGAGGAGAATATAGTGTATAAAGAGGCTGCCCTTTCTCTACAGGGTTACCTGCTGCTTTGATGTAAAGTTTATCAATCCAGCCATCAACCCGTGGGTGGATATGAATTAGCTTATCTTCATCATATTGAACATAACCTACCGTTGAGATTTCAGTATGCATATTTTTCAGTTCAACAGGTGCAGTGCGAACCCCAAGGTTATTCACTACATGAGGCGCAATTTTTACTGCTCCGGGGCCAAAGTCATCACCAGATGATCCTTCCTCATACACTGGAATTAAATCCATCCCCATAGGCGACTTACCGGGCTTGTCCCGGCGGTAATTAGAATCCATCGGTGCAACCCAATACAGAGGCTTTTTCTCTGCTGATGTTGCTTCATTACTATTACTGTTTGAGCCAGTACCTTGATATAAACTCAATGCTCCAGCACCAAGTGCTGCCCCAATGATGATGGCAATAATTGTTTTTGTATTCGTTGACATTATTTTTCTCCAAATTGCTGATTGGATAAGTGCTGATTAGTTTTGTGTGAAGTTTGCATCGACTTATGTTCAGCATTTGAGTTAGATTGAGAATGCGCAAATAAATAGTTGATACGAGCAACTGTTTTAAGTGCGTCAACATCAATTCTTAAAGCTGATATTCTGGCATTTAATTCTGCGATTCTTGCTCGAACAACTTCGGCAAAATCGCCATCATCATTTGTGTAGGCTGTCAATGACGCTTCTGCTTGGTCATGAGTTTGTTTAAGGAGTTGTTCTTGATAGATAGATTGTCTATCTGATAAGCGTTTAAGCTGTCTTAGTTCTTTTTCTAAAACACTGATCATTTGCTTTGTCAGTAATAGTTTCTCGGTTTTAATAGTCTCTGAATCTGCAATAGAAGCTGCAACTTGCTTATCTTGTCTGTTCTCGGTAAACAAGGGTAAATCAAACGTTACCCCAACAGAAAATAAATCAGCTCGGCTATCACCAGAGGGCATATTGTCGCGATAGGCATAACTAGCATTAACACCCCATTCCGGCTCATATTGCTGTTTGGCTAACTCAATTCCTTTTTCTGAAGCTTTGCGTTTTATATCAATTGCAAGTATGGCTGGGTGATTCGAAAGCTCCTGAGCCAATAGATTTCTTGAGTAATTAGATGCTTTTAGGACTGTTGGATTATTCAGAGTAATTGCAGGTAACTTTTTAGAAACCCTAAACTCTAATGGTTGCGCGTCAAAGTTGAATGATTCATTCAAACGATCCGCATCGTAAATATGAAGCCACTCATTGAGACGAGCGATTGTCGTTTCTAGTTTCTGCTTTTGCGAAGTTAATCTGTCATCTAACTGCACGATTTCCAACTGAGCACGAATAACATCTTGCTGTCTAGTTTTACCAACAACGTTTGAATAGCTAGCTTTAGCCACTTCCGCCATCTGCTCAAAGAGAGACCAATCATCTTCAATCAATTTAATAGTTTGTTGGGCTAAGTAAGCATCTAACCAAAGTTGTGACACTTGGCTTTTCAACTTAGCTTTACGATCCTCTCGTAACAGTGGAAATTTCGTGGACTCAATTTGTAACTGGTCTTTCTTGATCTCTAGACTGTCGCCTCTCGGAAACATTTGAGAGACGCCAACCTTTAGCTGAGTCATTCCTTCCTGATCTAAATCCCAAGTATCTGTTGGTAAATTCATTATCCCTAGCGATACTTTCGGATCAGGCAAAGTACCTGAAGCAATACTTCTATTTTCAACTGCACTTTGTTTCAATCGGCTACCATGAAGCCAAGGATCATTTTGCTGAGCTAAGGTGATAGCTTGTTCAAGCGACACTACTTTCTCAGCTTGAGCTGAGAATACAGATAAGCCGAGTATTAATGCAGTTGAAAGTGAAGTAAGGTTTGAAGAGTTCAATTTCATTAGAATTGCTCCTCGTATGTCTTAACTTTTGCATAGACTTTGCTCGTTCCATCTTTAAATAGAATTAACACGTTGTATGGCATAAAGCGGTCATCGACTTCCATACCGGGAGAGCCAACTGGCATTGCTGGAACTGAAAGCCCAATCGCATTGGGATGTTCTTCTGATAAGAACTGCTGAATAAATTTAGCAGGTATATGACCTTCAAAGGCAAATCCATTTCTACTCACTGCCGTGTGGCATGAACGGTAATTAGGTTTGATACCATACTTAGTTTTGATGTTGCCGATGTTTCGGAAATCTTTGGAATGCGCAACGATCCCTTTGTCTTCAATATGAGTTATCCATTTTTTACAACACCCACAAGTAGGGGTTTTATAAACGATTAACTCCAAAGGTGTTACGTCGTGATTGTCTGCATGGTTATGTTCGTTGGCGTTTGCAAACGCAGGTGAAAGCAGCATTACTACTGCTATTTTTAAATACTTATTGATCATTTTTGCCCCCAGACATCGCTGGAAAATATCTATAGCGCTACGACGCTATATTGACTAACAGAAAAATTAATTACATGTGCGAGAAATTTGGACGCACTAATCCTGTATTAGGCAAAAATTGGTGGACGATAAAGGGAAGTGGAAATTGAATGAGGTTGTTTAGATTGCAGAGCAGCTACAGATTCACTGAATATTTGAATATCTGTCGAATCAATACTGGAATTTAGGACTGTCGTAGATGAGCAAGCATTTGTAGGACAAACACAAACACCACAACAATCTTCTGATTGACCGTTACTGCTTTTATTCATATCACCATGCTCCATTCCTTCATGATGACTCATCTTGGAATGTTCCATGTTCATGTGTGATTCATGAGAACCTAATGACATTTCGCAAGACATAGCAGAATACGCAAATGCTTGCCCTACAAAGGCAACCAGCATAAGCGTTATTACTAAGACTTTTGAAAATGCTTTAGACATAAAATTCTCATAAAAATATACATGGTCTATGCTAATACAAATTTTCGAATAAGTAAATTGATATCATCAAAACATTTATGAATATTTGCTGAGGGATCCCCTCGAATTTGACCATAGTATCAGCTCTTTTCCAGTTTGATGACACCCCAGTCAAACTCTGCGGCCCAGAGCGTGACTTGCCGTCTTGCCGCTTGTATCTCTTCTTCAGTTAAGCCCAGCTGGGCGGCCTTTGATAATCGCATTCCCAGGTAGTTAAATGAGAGTACTCGCCGATGTTTGATGCTGTTAGCCTGAAACTGCAAGTGCTTCCCGGCCAGCTCTGCCGCCAGCCCTATCATGTAATGCAACCAATTTGCCAGTGCCGCCAATAGCAACAGCACTTCCAATCGTTCGCGTTTATAAGTACGGTGGGCTTCGCTACCTAAGCCATAGGTCTGGCTTTTCTGGTCGCGGAAGCTCTCTTCTATTTGCATGCGTTTGCCGTAGCATTTGGCAATCTTCGTCGCGTAATCGAAGCAATTGGGCAAGGATGAGACCAACAACCACGGCTCTTTATATTGCTTGTGTTTGTCGGATTTTCGCAGCTTCCAACCGGTGCCCACCAGCACGGCTTGAGTGCGATATTGCTGGGCTTTGGTCAGCTTAACCTCACCCAAGACTTGGGGCGTAGGGCGTGCTTTTTTGTAGGCTTTGGCAACCGTGATATAGGCATCCTGGCCGGGTAGTTGCAGTGTCTGGTTGCCACGAACTCTGGCAATGTAATGCCAGCCGAGCTTACGTATTTGCTTAAACCACGGCACTTTAAAACCCGCATCGGTAATAATCACCGGCTTAAAGTCTGCCGGCAGTACCTGCTTTAACCGGTATAAAAACGCCCTGTGTACGTGTGGGCACGTATACTCGTCCATCGGCACAACAACTTGATGTAACGTCAGTGGGCGACCTTCCAGCGCCAGGCTGGCACGCAGGATAAAATGGCGCTTTTCGGTGTCGGCATTGCTCCAGTCCACTAAAATCAGCGGCTGTTTGCCCTGACGTAGCAAGCGGGTCATTTCGCCATAAATAAGCGGCGCCTCTGCTTGAAGCGCTTCATTTCTTAGCAAACGGTCAGCTCGTTTGATGCCGTGTTTTTATGACGTTTCACTGTCAAAATTACGGCCGATAGCCGTTACCGTGCATTGGCCATTCTGCATCAAGCTTTGTACTGCCGCCCCCACAGCTAAAAATCGGGCTTTGTGCATACATTTGGGGGTGACAAATGAGAGGAAATCGGCGAGCATTGTTTTTACATTCATGGCAGCATTCATGGTTAGGTGTTTTTGGCGAAAGATCAGATCGGGAACTGCCATGAATGTTCCCTTCGCCTCTAACTATTTGTTTTATCTACGCCATTCGTGGGGATTCGTCAGCTATATTGCTTTAATTAAACTTACAAATACTTTTAGGTACATCTGATATTTGTGCAAGCTATAAATTCGTTGCTCACCATTGACTAGAAGTGTCCGCTTTTGGCACAGACTGTGTAAAAACTAATTTTTAATAAATTGTCTTGGGTATGTTCTTAGTTTAAAACCATCTAGGATGGTTGCGATCGATTTTTTCTCAGTATCACAATTTTCTCCGCGCGAGCGAAACTGCTATAGCAACGCTACTCTAATCGCTTTACTTAGACCATTAACTCCCATAATTGTGAGCATTCTTCTGAAGTTGTAAGCCAGAACATGAAGACTTATTTCTGTACTCACGCTTTTTAAACCTCGTGTTAGTAAGTGGGTAGCTCCCATCCAGAGTTTAATTGTGCCAAAGGGGTGCTCAACAG
>NZ_JALNTH010000064.1:0-24771 GCF_023161935.1 Pseudoalteromonas sp. 2CM28B | reverse complement strand
TAGCTTGGCTGTTAGAACTCAATCTGTACGAGTGCCCACACAGATGATTGCTTTATATTGTTAAAGAACGTTGCGACATTGTCGCTAGGGATGCGTATAATACATCCTTTATTTTTCGAGTCAACACTTAATTTTAAACTTTCTTGAGATGATTTAAACTTAAGTTTTACTTAACTCTCTGAGTAGCTCATGCCTCGCTATGCGTTGCGCTCTGCCGTCTCAGTGGGGTCGCATTATAGGGCGATCCGAAAACAGATCAACCTTTTTTTTAGATCTTTTTATCGTTTGCTCAAGTTTCAAACAAACGAGGCTAAAATAGTAAAGAAACGCCTTACTATCGGTTGTTTTTTACACTCTTATTAACTATTTGCTATAAATTTCATTGCTATGTTCAATTAAGACGTTAAGATAGCAAGCTCACAATGTTAAATTAATGTTTATTTCCTGTTTATTGGTAGATCAAAAATGAAATTACCCGATCAAAAATCTTTTATCTTCGCAGTTATTCTTGCTGTTGTTGGTTTTGTTATCGTTAAGTTTGCGCTTGAAAGCCTAGAATTAGACCCTGCACTTCTATTCGGTGCCGGTTTATTAATTGGTGGACTTGTTATTGCTGCAATGTCATCAGTAAGTACAGAAGAAGCCGAAGTAAAAACAAAAACACTTTATGTTGGCAATCTTCCTTATCGCGCAAATGAAGGTGTAGTTCGTACTTTATTTGAAGAGCAAGGCAAAGTATTTAACGTTCGTTTGTTAAAAGATAAAAATACTGGCAAGCGTCGCGGTTTTGGCTTTGTTGAAATGGCACAAGCAGATGCTGATAATGCGATTGCTAAGCTAAACGATAGTGAGTTCCAACAACGTACTTTGAAAGTACGTGAAGCAAAACAAAAACAAGAAGATGATTCTAACTCTTATCGTTCAGAGTCGGATCAAACAGTGTAACTTGCTTAACCGCTAGTTTATCACTACATACATCAGCCGTTGCATAATAGTGCAGCGGCTTTTTTATGCCTGCTTGCTTATCACTTAATTTGAGTAAAGAACTAACTCGCTTAGCAATGGCCGCACCAGAGTCTAATAACTGTACTTGCGTATTAAAGTAATCACTAATTGGTTTAGCTAAAATAGGAAAGTGAGTACAGCCTAATACCAGCACATCTATATCGTTATTAATATTTAATCGATCTAACTCAGTATGCAACTTATCAAGATCTAAGTGCTGGGTAAAAAAGAGAGTCTCTGCCAAAGTAACCAGTTCAACACTACTATATAAACTTGTGGTTATCGATGAGGCATGTTCTTTTATAAGTGCATCAGTATACGGGCTTGATACCGTTGCGGGAGTTGCCAATAAACCTATATGCTTTGATTGCGTTAATTGCGCTGCGGGTTTAATTGCAGGTACTACCCCAACAATAGGAATATCGGTAATTTGACGTACCGAACTTAACGCTGATGTTGAGGCGGTATTGCAGGCTATAACAATTAAGTCGACATTTAGTGACTCATCTTTAATAAATTGAATCAATCCACACAGGCGATGAATGATGGTTTGTTGCGACTGTGCGCCATATGGCAATAATGCATTATCCATAAAATAGCTGTATTGAGCATGAGGAATGCTTTGCTGAATATGCTCAAGCACGGTGGTTCCACCTATACCTGAATCAAATACCATGATGTGCGCTGACAAACTACCATTCCTACTCTTTACTAAGAACGGCAGTTTGCCATGTGGCTTTTGTAAAAGAAAGTAGTTTTACTCAGTGCCTAGCTTTGCAGTAGCGGCGTTTAATTTACCTAAGTTTTCAAACATGGTGTTAGTGTAATCAACCAGTTTATCTATTTCTTGTTGATCTTGATTTAGCCATTGAATGATACCTGATAGCTGACTTTCTAATCCTAGGGTTTGCGCTTTAGAGTAAGCCGATTTTAGATCATCATTAAAAGGGGCAACAGTTTCGGCAATGGCTTTTTCTGATGTTGGCTTAATTTGTTCATACTCTTTAATGGCAGCAACGGTTTTGCTTTGACGTAAGTCCATTGAGAATGCCACCAGCTGTTCATTCCCTAAACTGAGTTCTTGGGCTTGTTCAAATGCTTTATCTAAATCGCCACTGAAAAAGGTTTTACTGACATCTTGTAACTCTGCCATTAAATCATTTATGGCTTGCTGCTCGTCTTCATTAAGCTCACCGTTTACTGACATCGAGAAAGAGAGCTCACGGGATTCAGAAAATTGCGTACTAAATGATTGTGAATCATCTGTTTTTTGATAGCGACTAGATGATTGCGATTGGTAAGCATCTGCAAAGCTAATACTCACCTCATCACCTTCTGCTGTGGTAAATGTATAATCAGCACTATTGCTTAAACTTACATATTGCGCCTGACTAACAGTTACGCTTGCAGGTTGTGGGTTAAATAAGTTCTGCTCAAATTTATCGAGGCCACTAAAGATACCCTCTTTAGATTTATCAATACCCTCTTCAAGTTCTTGATTAAATACGCCCATGCCTTTTAATTCATCCACAGCCTCATCAACACCCATCAGCACTCCTTTACGTGCCTGATTTAGCATATCTTGTAGTTTGTCGTTATCGGCACCATTGGCTTTGGCTTTTTTTACCGAGCTTGTAACAAAGTCTAAAACATTTTTTACGACTTCATTAAAATCAAACAGTGGTTTGTCTTTTTTGGTTTCAGCGACCGGCAAACCTAATTCTTTTGCCATTTTGTCACCTAATACGGCAGCAGCCAGTTCTTTTCCTCGTTGCTGATAACTGGTTGGTGGCGTGTCTATTTTAGGCTGTGGCATTGCTTGTTTAGTATTGTATTTATTAGCATTACTGTTTGGAACAAAACTAAAGTTACCTATTTTCATGAGAAGACTCCTATTTAGACTTACTCTTATATCGGCCAAGTAAGCCTATACTGTAGTAAAATGCTCAAAAAAAGCTCACTATATTTGATCAAAACTAGACAAATACGCTTCGCTCCCTACAATAGCGCCGATAAACAGATCTCAACGATAAGGTTATACCGTTAATGGCAGTTATAAATATAGATACCACGCAGTACGATGCACAATTAAATGAAAAAGAGCAGCGTATTACAGAGCAATTTCAACGTTTTGGTGTAAAACAGTTAGAAGTATTTAGCTCTGAGCCCATTAACTACCGCCAACGTGCAGAATTTAGAGTATGGCACGATGGTGACGATCTGTTTCATATTATGTTTGATCAACAAACAAAAGATAAAATACGTGTTGATACCTTTGACCCTGCAGCTCCTTTAGTAGGTGAAATTATGCAGGTGATGATTGATAATTTAAAAGACTGCGAAGTACTACGTCGTAAGCTATTTCAAATAGATTATTTATCAACCCTCAGTGGTGAAATTTTAGTGAGCTTGCTTTATCACAAGCCACTTGATGAACACTGGTTAACTGAGATCAATGCCTTAAAGGAAAAGCTAAGCAGCCAATACAAAATTGACTTTATTGGCCGTGCACGTAAGCAAAAAGAAAAATTGGGCGATGACTTTGTTACTGAGCGCTTAATGGTGAATGGCCAAGAGTTAATCTATCAACAGGTAGAAAATAGCTTTACTCAGCCTAATGCGAAGGTCAATATTAAAATGTTAGAGTGGGCACAAGAGTTATGTAAACCACTAAACAATGATTTACTAGAGCTGTATTGTGGTAATGGAAACTTTTCTATTGCACTTGCTGGTTTATTTAATAAAGTGCTGGCGACGGAAATATCAAAATCGTCGGTGCATTCAGCGCAATATAATATTGCTCAAAACCAAGTAACTAACTTAGATATTATTCGCATGTCGAGCGAAGAGTTTACTCAGGCAATGAAAGGCGAGCGTACTTTCTCTCGCTTAAATGGCATTGACTTGAGTAGTTACAACTGCCAAACCATCTTAGTCGACCCGCCTAGAGCAGGCATGGACACGCTTACGTGTGACTTAGTGGCTAATTATGAAAATATTATTTATATCTCATGTAACCCAGACACATTAGAGCGTGACCTTGAACACTTAACGCAAACCCACGAGGTTAAGCGCTTTGCAATATTTGATCAGTTCCCTTATACACACCACATTGAATCTGGTGTGTTTTTACAACGTAAATAAAAAAAGCATTAAACAGCGCACGTTGTAAGAATAAAAAAAGCTCCTTAAGGAGCTTTTTTATTTAACCAAACTACTTATTTATTTGCTAAGTAATTAATGAGTGCGCTTACATCTTCTGGCGATGAAATGCCTGACTCACCACCTAAGTTAAGCTTGTATTTACCATTAACGATAAACGTAGGAACGCCACGAAGTGCCCCTTTGCCTTTAAAGTAATCTTGGTCACGTTTCATTTTAGAGCTAAGTGTACGTACCGAGAAGCTTTCAAATAATTTATCAAACTTGTCGCCATCTACGCCTTGAGCTAAAAATACATCTTTTACATCTGCCAACTCATTAAATCGTGCGCGCTTTGCATGGATATGATCAAACATCGCTGAAATAATTTTATCTTTTTGAGGTAGTACTTCAGCTGTAGCTAATGCTTGACTGATCATGGTTTGATGTTCTGGGTCACGTACACCCACAAAATCTACATGGCTTTTCTTAAACTTTACGTTTTTATCTAGCTTAGGTTTGATCTCGGCCAGCAGTGGTTCCATGTTATTACATGCAGGACAGTAAAAAGAGAAAAACTCTTTTACTTCTGGTTTTCTGGTTGCACGATCAGAGACGACATCGAAATGCACGCCCTCTTCGTAAGTGGCAGCAAAACTGGTTGCAGCTAAAGGGAGTAATACAGCAAGTAACCCTGCTTTAACTAATTTGATCATTATTGTGGTGCTCCAAAAATTATAGTTTTAGTAAAAAGCTAATTAACTCATCAAGTTCTTGTTGGCTCTTGATTGTATTAATATTGATTTTGTATTTGTCATTTACGATAAATGTAGGCACGCCAGTTAATGCACCAAGTTCAGAATATTTATTCTGCTTATCTTGCATGGCACGTTCAGCTGCTATGATAGGCAAACTAGCGATGTCGTTATCAAATGTCGCGTTATCAATTGCATTAAGCTCTAATAACTTTTTAACGTCTTTAATTTCAGTTAATGGCGCACGTTGTATATGAATGCTTTTAAAAATTTGCGCTGTTACCGCTTCAGCTTGACCGTGTTTCTTTGCGATTAAGTAAGCAAAGCTTAAATTACTTTGCGCTTGTGGTGAAACGCCTCCCAAAAAGTTGACATGATTTTTTACAAACTCAGCCCCTTCAGGTAAGTTTTCTGCAATCCCTTTGGCTACCGGCTCAAATTTAAAACAATGTGGGCAATAGAAAGAGAAAAACTCGGTTACATTCGGGGTTTTACTTTTTTCAACATCAATTACAGTGTATTGATTACCCGCTTCAAAGTTAGCAGCTAATGCTGCAAAAGGTAAACATAGGATCAGTAAACTTAGTTTTAATTTTTTAAGCATGAATATCTCGTTATACTTCTTTTTAAATAAAAATATTATGGCAATAATTTTAACGGGGCTTCTTGCAAAGCTGCAAACTGCTCTTTAAGCGCTAAAATTTGTTGCTCCCAGTATTTGTCATCTGCAAACCATGAAAAGTTCCGTACAAAAGCAGGATCACTCCAACGTTTTGCAACCCACCCCATGTAATGAATCATACGCATAGCGCGAAGCGGTTCGATCAGCTTAAGTTGTGAGTGATCAAAATCGCAAAACTCTTCATATGCATTCACTAAAGTGTCTAACTGTAACAGCTGTGTTTGTCGATCGCCACTGAGCATCATCCATAAATCTTGAATTGCAGGACCTTGACGGCTATCGTCTAAGTCAACAAACATTAATGCATCTCCTGCCCATAGGATATTACCAGCATGGCAGTCACCATGTAAGCGAATGCCTTCTACATTTTTATATTGCTGTTGAGTTTGAGCAATGACTAAATCTAAAATAGTGTAAAAAGAAGTCTCTAATCCCATAGGGACTAACTTACTTTTTTTTAAATGAACTTTAGCTGTATCTAAATATTCATCACAGGTAACGGTCGGTCTTTGGGTAAAGGGTTTCGTTTTGGCTACTTGATGCATACGACCGATTAAACGCCCGAGCACATCGAGTTGATCTAAATTGTCCACCTCAAATAAACGCCCGCCTACACTTGGGAACAAAGTAAACAAATACCCTTGATGTTCAAACAAGCTTTGCCCATTGTGTTTTATTGGCGCCACCACCGGTACTTCAGCGGCGGCTAGTTCAAAAGCAAAGTCATGCTCTTCTTGAATTTGCGCTTTGCTCCAGCGCTCAGGGCGATAAAACTTAACGACGTAACGCTTTGCACCCTCGGCCACAAATTGATACACCCGATTCTCGTAGCTATTTAGCGCTAACAACCCTGACTCAGCATAAATATCCACGCTTTCTATGGCATCCAAAATAAGATCTGGGGTTAAGTCAATAAAGCTAAATTTACTCATATATTTCTTATATAAAAAGAAAAGCGGGAATATCCCGCTTTTTTGTTAATAACAGTGCTCGTTTGCCTTTAATAAAGCGACTTATCGAGCCTTAAAAAAGTTGCTTGGCTGCGATACTTTATTATCGGGCTCGTTTATTGGCGACAACACAAAGTTAAACTCGGTCATTGGCGCTTTTAAATCATAAGGATCCATTACCAGTGATAGCGGTACATTATGCGATTCACCAGCGTTTACTGTAAAGGTAGTATCACCTAAGTATTTATAATTATCTAACCCTGTTACATCAATAGAGAATGTTTGCTCGTATTGTGCTTTGTTAATTACTTTTAAGGTGTAGGTGTTTTCAACTAAACCATTAAAATCGACACGATACAACTGATTGCGGTCGCGAATAATATCAAAGTCCATGGTTTTACGCATGGCGATATTAGCAACCAGCGCACCGGTAAGTAAGATTAAAATAACACTGTAACCAATCAGCTTTGGACGCAGCGGATGG
The DNA here is from genome assembly GCF_023161935.1 of Pseudoalteromonas sp. 2CM28B. Lineage (NCBI taxonomy): Bacteria > Pseudomonadati > Pseudomonadota > Gammaproteobacteria > Alteromonadales > Pseudoalteromonadaceae > Pseudoalteromonas > Pseudoalteromonas sp. 2CM28B. The sequence continues at coordinate 17,754 of NZ_JALNTH010000064.1, read as the reverse complement.
GTTTTATTCTCCGGTGTTTCTAAATTACGCTCGGTGGTGTAAGAGATAAGGCCTCGAGGGTAATTCATTTTATCCATTACGCCGTCACAGGCATCAATACAAGCGCCACAGTTTATGCACTCATATTGCAAACCATTACGAATATCAATCCCGGTTGGGCAAACCTGCACACACAAGTTACAGTCAATACAGTCACCTAAACCTAACTCTTTAGGGTCTTGTTTACGAGAACGTGGCCCTCGGTTTTCACCACGAGTTTCATCATAGCTTACAGTAAAGGTGTCTTTATCAAACATTGCTGACTGAAAACGTGAATACGGGCATATATGTAAACACATAATTTCTCGCATCCACCCAGCGTTACCATAAGTACAAATAGTAAATACAATGATACTAACTAAGGCATAACCGCCTACATTAAAGGTAACAAATTCAGGCAGTAGTTCGCGAATAGGCGTGAAGTAACCAACAAACGTTAACGCAGTATATAAAGAAAATAATACCCAACTAGTGTGCTTAGCCGTTTTACGCCAGAACTTGTCAAAATCCATCGGCCGTTGATCTAACTTTTTACGTTGGTTAGCGCTGCCCTCAAACTTTTCTTCAAACCAAATAAAAATGAAGGTCCATACTGTTTGCGGACATGTATAGCCACACCATACTCGACCATAAAAAGTGGTAACCAGAAATAAGGCAAACGCTGCTAGCATAAATATAAATGCAAGAATGGTGAAATCTTGTGGCCATAGGGTTAAGCCAAAAATATTAAATTTTTGCTCCATTAGCTCAAATAAAACAGCTTGTTGACCGTTAAAGTTGATCCATGGCAATAACATAAACGCCAGCATGCCTAAAAAGCCAATACGTTGTCTTAGTAATTGATGGAGTCCTGAAACAGCACGCACATAAATACGGTTGCGTGGGTTAAATCTATCTTCTTGACGGCTCAGATCGGTTTTTTGGATCTTAACCTCTGTTGGTATGTTTTTTACTTTAATTTGCTTATCCATTGAAGTTCCTCAACGCCGCTAGGAAATAAAAATTCAGCAATCTTTTTGTACTTTTCGCCTAAGTGTAGCAACTTACATGCTAAACATAATACGCTTTAGGTCGCACTTGTATACTTTCAGATATTTCAGAAGTATCTAATTACTCCCCTTATTATACGCATATTGGCTAAAATTACTGACTAGATTGCTAATAATTTATTCAACTTGTGACTTGCTTTTAAGGTGTATTTTATTACACTTGCCGGCTACTAACGTGTTGTTTGGATCAAGGTTTGTGTATTTATGAAGAAATTTTTTATACTAGTGGTTGTGATCCTAGCATTTTTTACCATTGATCACCCCTTGGTAAAAGAGCCTCGTGAGCGCTTACTCGGTGATGGTATAGGCTTGTTAAGCAGCACAACTAAAGTCGATCGTTTTCCTGTCGCAACCATGACAAGAAACAAAATCAATAAACAGTTAGCACTTTCAAGATCCGAAGAAGACTATATTGATAAAACCTTTACCAATGATGAATCAGTAAAGTTGTTTGAACTACGCTATTGTCGTCAAGGCGATCTAAACCTCTACTTTTATTCAGAACGTTTAACAACGGTATGTCGCATTATCAAAGAGTCATTAGCGCAAGCGAGAGTGAAATAATGGATTTTTCTGGATTAAATAAAAAAGCAAGTAACTCATTTCACAAGCACCGCACTATGCTTAAGCAGTTGGCACAAGGTAAAACACTTAAATGTGAGCATTGCCAAGGTGTATTAACGTTAAATTTAGCCACCAGCGAACCTGGTAAGGGAGTAATACAGTGCAAACAAGGTTGCACTGATATCGAATTAGAGATTGGCGCTTAAGGCTTTACCTACTTATTCATCCCACCCTTCATCGGTATACAAACCACTATTAAGCGCGACAATTTCTATAAGTTCAGCAAAACCTAACGCAAAGTCGCCCATTAATTCATACTGCTGCGCACACAAATGTAATTCATCGATATTATTTTGCTGTGCAATCTGTGCAATCGTTGGTTTATCTAATGCAAAAAAGCTAAGAGTCGCCTGTGCACTTTCAAGCGCTTGCTTGTATTGAATATCTAGTTGCTCACTCTGAAGTAACTTATGAGTATACGTTTGGCTTGCAGTTAAAAAACCTGCAGACCACTGCTGACAAAACTCAAGGTCAAACTCAGCGGGTAACTTATAACCAAGTTCAAATACTTGTTCACTTACTTGATGATGTAATGCCATAAACAAAAACAACATGTCTTCATCAAGGTCATTCGCGGTATTAGGGAGAATTTGCTCTAACCATTGATGTACTTCTAATGGCTCAGGTGAACAAATAGTGCCAAATAAATAACCTTGGCTTTGAATAAGGCTCATAGCGCCAGGCTGGGTAGTTAAAAACTCGCTGAGCAGCTTGGCGTGCTGCTCAGTAAACTGAGGTATTTGCATTAAAACTCTTTTTTGTAAAATATTAAAATTTAAGTGGATACCGACCTTGGTTATCTGGTCTACCTAAAAACTTCACCGCGTCATGGACTTCTTTCGGTAAAGTGAGATCAGGTTTAACATATCCCGCTACTTTAAAATCAAAATTGGCTTTTAGTGTAGCATCAGCCTCTAACCCTAATCTATTATTTGGCTCGATAAGTATGGCTACATCGCCCGACTTACAACTTAGCTTACCGCTTAAATCGCCTATATTAAACCAGCCAGCTAGTCCTTGCACATCAATATCAGGGCTGGCTATTTCACCTTGTAATGATTGGCAATAAGGAGCGCCTGAAAGATACTCATCGAGCTCTAAAATAACGCGTCCTTTAGCAGTAACCGGTAACGGTAAATCAATGCGCTGCATAGTGCGCTCAACCGTTGAACGCACTACAGTATCAGTTATTCTAAGTTCATCATTTGTAAGAGAATAACTAATATCTGCATACCCAGAAATGTCATCACGTTCGCGAGGATTACCAAAACGTAAGTTAGTATTCACTTGAGCTTTAAAGATTGACCAGCCTGACATATCCCAACGTACATTATTCAACTGTTCACCTTGAAAGCGAAGCTGCATTATTTGACCTTGCCATAGCGTACCAAAAGTTTGCCCTACCTCTAACTGCGCAGGTAAGTAAGGTTTAGCAAAATTTAAAGCCACTGCAGCGGGCAATTTTATAACGCTAAAAACAAGAAAGCTAATTACAAAAACGATGGATAAAATTATTATTTTTTTCATTAACTACTTCTCTAATACTAAACGGCTAACGCGTACATAACCAGATTTATCATCTTGGCTTAAATCTAAATTTTCTACGCTTAAACCATGCTGATTAACCAGCTCGTCAATCCATTGGATTAATTGATTAAACTCCACTGAGTCGAGTGTTAAACGAAGTGAGTTATCATTTGGCTGCATTTTACTAATATTAATGCTGTAACGACCGCGCGTATTATTCACTATTTGGCTGAGGTTTTGATTGCTCACCGCTTGCGCTTTTCCTGCTGCTTTAAGTTTAACGATACTGTCGTCTACCCATGCTAGCAATTCTTGTTGTTTTATTTGTGATTGTTCCGCATTTTCTATTGCCGTATTTAAGGGTCTAAATATACCCATTACCAAAACAAAAATAATAAATACACCACCCGCAACCATTATTAACTGCTGCTCTTGTTCTTTTAATGAACCCCAATATTTCATGAACTGTTGTTTCATTGTGCACCTCGCAGTCTAATTTCGCCGACGATATAATCACCATCATTATTTAACGACCCCTGCTCAACAGTCACACCTTGCTGCTCAAGAATGGCTTTAACCTTACCAAAGGTTTGAAAGTCTTTTGCACGAGCACGAATACGTAATTCATTACGGCGCTTATCAAAACGTAAGGTTTGCGGTGTAAATTCGCTCACTTGTGAAAATACACTCACCAGCTTGCTGGTTAAATCTAAAAAGCCAGCATCGCTCGTACCTTGTACTTTATCCAGTGCTCCCTGTATTTGATTTTTAATTAAGTGAGGGCGCACCCGCGTGCCTGGAAAGGCTTTTTGAAATCGCTCTACTACTTGTGATTTAGCTACCTCAAGCTGCGAATTAAGCTGATGTAATTCAACCGCTTTAATAGCCACACTCGATAGCAAAGCAATAACACTAATTATGGTGGCACTTTTCCAGTAACCCCACCATAAAGCCGTTTTCTTTTTAATCGTGTAAGGCCCTTGACGCAAATTAAATTTAAGCTGATCTAACTGCTTAGCAAATAATGCTAACGGCAGCTCATAGTCACTGGTTTGCGGATGCAAGGTAAGCGTTTCGGGAAATTGCTCTGCAGGGCTGTAATGTTTTATATCAGGGTTACCTAAAGCCGTTAGATACTCCTTTAACCAGCTGCTTTCAACCGCACCGATATGCCAGTCACCTTTTTTAAATAGCCATTGCTTGTTGAGCTCAATTGCCGCTACACAAGGCTCTTCTGCACTGGGCAATAACAAGCCATCCGGCACTATTTTATGAGCACTGAGCTGGTGTTGCTCAAACACCTCTAACCAGTGCTCAAACCAATCGCGATTCATTAGCGCAACCCTAATTGCATGCTGCTCCTCAACCATCGTTGGCTCCCCAAGCGCAATATAGATGTCGTCTATATCACAGGCAATATCCTCTTCGAGCATATAAGGCAGTGCTTGCTCTAGTTTACGGTTCCATTTAGTTGGCAGTATCACCGTTTTTAATTGCACTTGGTCGCATGGTAAAAGTACCACGAGCTCTCGGGTTGATGCTTTTTCAGTTAACTCACTTAACTGGCTGGCATTTTGTAACTCGCCACTGGCTATTATTTCTTGTTCTTGTGGTGAGTATATTAACCAGTTAAGTAAGTCTTGTTCGGTTTGACCCGTGCGGATCAACAGTATCTCTGTCACTGTACGCCTCCAAATTTTCGCGCCAGTATCGTTACCTCGCCATTGCTGGCATACAGTAATGTGGTCATCGAAAAACGCAAATCAACAAATTTTGCCTGCGTTTGTAATTTAAAATATTCACTTTTCACACTAAAAAGTTTTTCTACTGCTTTGATGTTTTTACCACCTTGTTGTAATACAGATTCAAAAAACTCTTCAATATTATCAAAACCATTTTCAGGACGCGCTGCAATTACCGCTTGAGCGCCTGAAACACTAAGTTCATCTATTAAGCCACTGAGTAATAATGCTTGCTCTTCAGTGATTGTATTAACATTGATTGAAAGTAATGTGCTACCTGGGATCACACAGACAAAAGGCAGCACTTTTTCCATAACCAAAGGATTAAACCCTTTAATTAAACGCAGTTCAGACACCGATGCAAATAAGCTATTAGCCGTCATATATGGAAACTGACGCGATAAATACTCGCCTTCTTCAGCTCCTGAGCGATAGGTTATACTGTTCTCATCAAGCCAATCAAACACACTGTCGGCCATCCCTTCTTCTGATTCATCACTGGGTAAATCATCTATATTTTCTAAAATAGCAAACAACGCTTTATGTGCAGGGTTCGTTTTATTACCGCTATTTGGGTCTGGCTCAACCCCAAGCGCGTTTAAATTTAAACACGCTTGTAAATCAGTCAACTGGCCGCTTAACGTGCCGTTCTCAACAGGGTACTTTACATCACCTTGCTTTGCCCACGGCTGCGCTAAGGTGGTTTTTTCTGGATCGTCTTTTTTACTTTGAATTAAGCCTTTAATAGCTAATTCTTCAGCACCATAGGCATACCATTTCGCTTGTTGCTGACTTTGTAAGTTAGTACTTCTTTGTACTTGCACCATTAAATTAGCACTCATTTCAACGGCTAAAATAGCTGCAAGCGCTACAATAAATAATACAATAACCAAAGCCGCGCCGCGCGAAGATTGTTGGTTCATCAAGGCGTACCTCGGCCATTAGGTTGCGACGGGTTAGTCCCCTCTGTTACTGGTTTAGGTAGCTCTTTACCGAGTCCTGGCACTAAAAACACACGCCTAATTGGTTCTGCGTTCATTTGCTTTAACGTTACAGCTACCGCTTTAGGTAACGCCTTAATTTGCCAGTTTTCTTGCCACTCTGCGTTACCATCTAAAAACTCAAATTTAAGCTCTTCTACGTCAGCTAAAACAACTTGGCTACGAGGCTCCATATTATCGAGTTGATCAACATAAATGCGATATACGCGTTCTAACTTGTCATCAATGACGCGATAACCAACAGCTTGTAACTCTGAGCGAGGAAGTAAGTTAATGGGATTCATCCAACCATCACGTACAAAGGCAATACCATCAAGCTGGCTTTCTATAATGTAGCGTCCAGCAAGTAAGTATCCCTCTTGAAAATCTCCAGCTTCATTACGTACTTGGCGTTTAGTCATTTGGCTAAAGTCTTGATCCATCAATCTAAATGCAGTTTGTAAGCTATTTAGTTCAGCAATTTTTTCATCTGATGCTTGTTTAGCTCGCGTTGTGGTATCAAGTATTTGGTGGGTGGCCATAATCACAAACGCCAACACACCCAGTGCCACCATCACTTCTAATAATGTAAAACCGCGCTGCTTCACTTAAGGCTTACCTTTATTTAAGTAAGTGCTTAACTCATAAATTGAATTTTCATACTTATCATCCGTAAACACATTAATAGTGACTTTTACAAAGCTCTTGTCGGCAGTGGGCACAACATCTTGGCGCCAAAACCATTCAATACCCGCCATCATCTCACTGCCGCGGGTACCATTTTTACCTTGCCATTTTTCGCCTTTCGTTCGTTGTTCTACCAATACATTCTCAGCGACCCATGAGCCATACGTTTGTTCTTCAATACTTGATAAGTGATGAATATGCTCACCGGTTGCTTGCATTGCCGCAATACCAGCCATGGCACAAATACTCAGTGCAACTAAGACTTCTAATAATGTAAACCCGTGGTATTTTTTCATTATTGGGGCTCTCGACGAAAATCGACTGGGGCTGCAAATTTACCTTCAATAAAGTACACCGGCTCTGGCTGATCTTTTAATTCAAGCATGAGCTGAAACGCACTTACATCGGCAGAGGATAAAATAAGTACTTGCGGTACTTTTAACTTTTTAAGCTCTAATAAACTATCTTCATTGTTACCACTCATTAGCTCACGCCAATTTGACTGCTCTAGTAAGTTATCTTGTGCCCAAGGTAGGTCTTCAAGATTAAGTGTTAATTTAAATTGGGGTTCGATCTCAATTGGCTTAAATAAAGCTTCACGATCAAAGCTAATCCATTTTTCGCCATCAAAAACTAAAAATTCAAGCGTATTTTGCTCAACTAAAAGGCCTAATTCTATTTGATTAAGCACCGCAAATTCCGATGCGGCATTAATGGTGGTATGCAGCCTATTTGCTTGCTTGTCTAACGCTTCTTCAGCGCCGCCATCTAAGCTGTATACCACCATTTTGGTGGCAAAGGCGATGATCACCAATACCACTAAAATTTCTATTAAACTAAAACCATAATGCTTTGCACTCAGGTGCTTAGGGCTTACCTGCATGGCAAGCCCCAATGTATTATGTTTAAGTGCATGGTAAAGTTATTGGTCATTACTGCTTATCTTCATCCCAATTACCAATGTCATCTTCGGTGGCTGGTTCGCCATCTGGACCCATCGAAAAGATATCAAATTTACCTATTTCTCCAGGGCTGATTAATTGGTAATTATTACCCCATGGATCTTCTGGTAACTTGCTAATAAAGCCACCATCAGGAAAACGCTTAGGAATGGGCTCAATACTGGTTTTAGTAACTAATGCCTCTAAACCTTGCTCTGTACTTGGGTAGCTTTTATTTTTAAGCTTGTACAAACTCATAGCATCTTCTAACTGCTGAATATCTAAATGCGCTTTATCAATAGCCGCTTCTTCTTGCTGGCCCATAATATTAGGTGCCACAATCGACATGATCATACCGATGATAACCAGTACCACCATGACTTCTAATAAAGAAAAACCTGATTGTTTATTCACGTTATTACCTCGTTATTCTAAAAACACTAAGCAAAAATGATTTGTTTAAATCATTAATATAAAAAATACTTAAAGACCTACGGCCTTGTTCATTGCCATAATTGGCTGCAAAATTGCCATTACTATGAACAGCACAATCACTGCCATAGACGCAATCATTGCCGGTTCCAATAATTTTAATGACACATTAACCATACTTTCAAACTCGCGATCTTGATTGTTAGCAGCGCGCTCTAACATTTGCTCAAGTTCACCGGACTTTTCACCACTGGCTATCATATGTAGCATCATTGGTGGAAACAACTTAGTTTGCTGTAGTGAAGCACGAAGACTCGCCCCTTCACTAACTCTTTCTGCGGCATCAGCCACTGCTTGCTTTATTTTTTCGTTAACCAACACCCCGCCTGAAATACGCATTCCTTCAAGTAGCGGCACTGAGCTTGACGATAAAATACTTAATGTACGGGCAAAGCGCGCCGTGTTAATCCCTCTGGCAACCTTACCTATGCCTGGCATATGTAATACTTTTGCATCCCACCAAAACCGTACTTTAGGCTTTTTAAGTGCATATTTAATTCCAATAGCAATCGCTGTGATCGCTAATAAACTAACAAACCAATAGTTTTGTACAAAATGACTACCCGCCATGACCCATTCGGTTGTCCAAGGTAATACTTGTTTGGTTTTTTCAAACGTTTTTAGTATTTTAGGCACCACAGTACCTAATAATACTGAAACAATACCAATTGCGAACACGACCAAAATAATGGGATACACCATCGCTTGCGTAATTTGGCTACGCATGTGTTGGCGTTGCTCAGTGTAATCAGCCAATCTGTTAAGTACTTGATCTAAGTGACCTGACTTTTCACCTGCGGCCACCATTGCACGGTATAAATCGTCAAATACGTGCGGAAATTCACTCATCCCATCAGCAAGCGTATACCCTTCCACCACTTTAGAGCGCACAGACATTAACATACGTTTTAGCCGTGGTTTTTCACACTGCTCAGCAACCGCCATCACGGCACCCTCAACGGGTAAGGCTGACTGAATTAGGGTTGCAAGTTGACGTGTAATCAAAGCAAGATCTGACGTTGATATTGTCGGCTTAAATAAAGAGCCTAATAATGGCGCTTTTTGACCTCGAACTTGTTTATCATCTTGAGCAGCTGGCAGCACCTCGAGGGGGGTTAGCTTTTGATCGCGTAAAAGTTGGCGAACTTGCTTTGCTGTATCCGCTTCTAAAATTCCTTTTTTTTCTTTTCCCCGGCCATCTAATGCACGGTATTCAAACGCCGCCATTGTTAGCCTTCCTCACGGGTTACGCGTAATACTTCTTCAAGCGTTGTTTTACCCGCAAGTACGCGGCTGCAGCCATCTTGACGAATACTTGGGCTGCGTTTACGAATATATTTCTCTACGCTTTGCTCACCTTTACCGCTGTGGATCATTTCACGAATGGTTTCGTCGACAACTAATAATTCGTGAATACCTGTACGACCACGATAACCGTTAAAGTTACACTTTTCACACCCTACCGCGCGGTAAATCGTCGGAGCATTGTCAAACGGTACGCCGAGTAATTCACATTCACGCTCATCTGCAATATGCCCTTCTTTACAGCTATTGCATAAGGTACGTACTAAGCGCTGTGACAATACGCCGAGTAATGATGACGACAATAAGAATGGCTCAACACCCATATCTTCCATACGGGTAATTGCACCTGAGGCGGTATTAGTATGCAATGTAGACATAACTAAGTGACCAGTCAGCGATGCTTGTACACCAATTTGAGCGGTTTCTAAGTCACGTATTTCACCAACCATAACCACATCAGGATCTTGACGTAAAATAGCGCGTAGGCCACGGGCAAAAGTCATATCAACCTTGGTATTAACCTGTGTTTGGCCAATACCTGGAATTTCATACTCAATGGGATCTTCAACCGTTAAAATATTGCGATCACGCGAGTTAATTTGGCTCATACCCGCATATAAAGTAGTACTTTTACCAGAGCCTGTAGGGCCTGTAACTAAGATTATACCGTGAGGCTTGCTAATTAAGTCGGCAAACAGCTCTCGGTTTCGAGCTGTCATACCTAAGTCTTCTAGGTTTAAACGTGCATTGTTTTTATCAAGCAAACGCAGTACCACTCGCTCACCAAAGCTCGATGGCATAGTCGACACACGCACATCTACAGCGCGCCCAGCGATACGTAAACTAATACGGCCATCTTGCGGTATGCGTTTTTCTGCAATATCGAGTTTGGCCATTACTTTAATACGCGATACCAACAAAGAGGCTAGTTTACGATTAGGCTTTAGAACTTCTTTAAGTACCCCATCCACCCGAAAACGAATAACCAGCTCTTGCTCAAACGTTTCAATGTGGATATCAGAGGCGCCTTCTTTAATTGCCTCACTGAGCATGGCATTAATCAGCTTTATAATAGGTGCATCGTCGTCACCGGCAAGCAAGTCTTCTGTTTGAGGGAGCTCATCAGCTAGTGAGAATAAATCAACCTCATTACCAATATCTTCCATCATTTGCTGAGTTTCTGAGCTATCACGTTGATACGATGCTTCTAGTAATAGCTCAAACTTATCATCTTCTAGTTGCTCAAGTGTAAAGCCATGTCCTGCAATACGACGCACTTCTAATAATACATCAACATCAAGCTCGCCACGGTAGTAAACAACTCGGTTATCCTTATGTTTACTAAGTAACGCACCCACTCGTCTGGCATATGAAAACGGCAAACGTTTTGCAGGCAGTTCAATTAAGTCATCTTGAGCAAGCTGTTCATCATTACTGTGAGTAATTGGATGAACAACATCTTGATTAATATCTTCTATCGCATTAGTCATCATTACGCTCTTGTGCATTTTGTTTGCGTAAATGCTCTTCATACGTTGGTGGTAACAACAATTCGTCATTCCACTCAGGTAAAATAGGTGTGTCTGACATTGGCATTAAATTAATACCATCTTCACGTTTTTTAAATTGTTCACCGCGAATAAAGTTATATTTATTAAAGCTAAGTTTATTCATACTAACGCCATCGCGAATAATGGTCGGTCTTATAAATACAATAAGATTACGCTTACGCTTTGTTGTATTAGTTGACTTAAATAAGTGCCCTAAAATAGGGATGTCGCCTAGTAATGGCACTTTTGACACGCTTTCTTGTACATCTTCATCTATCAAGCCGCCTAATACCACCATGCCGCCATCATCTGCCATTACGGTTGTTTTAATTGCGCGCTTATTGACTGAAATATCAACTGCCGTTGCACCACTTACACTAGAAACTTCTTGCTCAATGGTTAATTGCACTGCAGAACCATCGTTAATTTGTGGTGTCACTTTAAGTTTTATACCCACTTCTTGACGCTCAACCGTTTGAAATGGATTTTCATTGTTACTACCGGTTTGTGAACCGGTAATAATAGGCACTTCTTGACCAACTAAAATAGACGCCTCTTCGTTATCCATAGTGGTAATAGATGGAGTCGCTAGAATATTAGAATTAGTATCGGTTGAAACCGCTTGAACAATTGCGCCCCAGTCATTTTTAATTACCCCCATAGCTAACCCATTAATACCACCAAGTAATGACGCAAGCGGGCCGTAGTCGCCTTCTTTTGTCTCTTCGTAAGGTGTTGCATTTCCTGATTCGCTACCAGTGACCACTTTTGTCACCGTTTTATCACGGGCTTGCTCAGCCGCTACGGCTAAAGAGCCAACAGGTACTGTTGTACCGTTGTTAAATTGCAGCATGCCGCCTTCTTCTGAAATCCATTGCAGGCCAAAGTTAACGCCATCGCCTTCCATTACTTCAATAATAATGGCTTCCACTAGTACTTGTGCGCGGCGAATATCTAAGCGCGCAATAACAGATTCTAGTGAACGCATCGTATCTGGCTGAGCGGTAATAACTAATGAATTAGAATCTGGATGAGCTTCAATGCTAGTGTCGTTCTTATTGCTACTGCGAGTTTTGGTTGCCCCACCTTTTGAATCCTCTGCCAGCGATTTGCTCACACCTTGGAGTACTTTTACTAAATCTTCGGCCTTTGCGTAATTGAGGTAAAACACTTTGGTATTACCTTGGCTTTCCAGTTCACCATCTAAACGTTTAATGAGCTCAATGGCACGTGTGCGTGCTTGGCCTTCACCACTGACAATCACACTATTAGTACGACCATCAGCTACGACTTTAGGAATTAAAAACTCAGGTACGCTACCCTTGCCACTATCTTTATAAATATTCTCTACTACAGAGACAACATCATCAGCTGTTGCGAACTTGAGCTTAACGATATCGACTCGCTTATCACCCGCTTGATCAACAGAGCGAATAATTTCTACTAAGCGGTTAACCGAGGCTGCATGACCAGTTAGCATCATGACGTTGGCCGCATTAAAGTTAGCAACGTGACCACCGTCTTTTTGGTCGCTAAATTGGCGAACTAAAGGACCTAATTCTTGTACGCTTACATTTTTAACTCGCACAACCCGTGTAATCATCATATCGCCAAGCGCTTGGCTATCAGCAGTAATTAACGGTACATTGGATTTTTTAGCATCTGAGCTTTTTTCTATTTTGATTATGTTGTTATCCATTTCAACGGCTGAATAACCGTAAACTTCTAAAACATTTAAAAAGAACTGATAGTAAAGCGCCTCATCCATTAATTCATAACTACGTACATTTACTTTGCCACGCACGTTAGGATCAATAATGATGGTTTTATTAAGGTTTTTGCCAACAATATTAATAAACTCATTAATATCTGTGCCCTTAAAGTTAGCAGCATATTCAACAGCAGCAACCGACATAGAAAGACTTGCCGCTAAAAAAAGTGCTGCATACTTAGCTAACCCTTTTTTAATTTTTTTGAGGTGTAGCACCTGAACCATTATGTTAAAACTCCAAAGCTAAGTTATTGCAGACTAAATAGTACATCTATTTGCTCACCATCACGCTCTATTGTGATAGTTGCATCTGTACTGTTTCGCAGCTCATTCATTGCTGCCATTGCCTGTTTTAAATCTGTTAATTGATAACCGTTAATTGCCACGGCTAAATCGTTATTTTGTAATCCCATTTGTTTAAATAGTTCGGGCTCTTTACCTGGACTCAAACGATAACCTATAAGTTCACCATCATTCATCGCTTGAGAAACACGTATATAATCAAATAGCTTGCCAGGTTCTTCTAAAAGCTCTTCGCGAGTTTCTATTAATGCTTCTTTCACCTCAAGGTTGGCAGTGGCATCAATTTGTTCATCGCTTTGTGCTGAAGGCGCTAAAGGCCCCATTTCAGACTCATCTCGCGCAGCGAGTACCGGCATAGACACTGTTTTGGTAAAGTCGAGTCCATCAAGCATTAAGGTTTCAAAGCGACCACTTACATCTAGAATCACACGATCTGGGAGTATTTGCGATACTTTTGCACGTGTACCTTGCACCACATCCTCTACTAAATAACTCGTCTGGCGACCTTGCGACTCAATAATAGCCATTCCCGCCTTATCATCATTACTAACAGCAACGATACCGGTTAAATTAATACTAAGACGCGTTTCAGGGGCATTATTAATGACTTTAGTTTGCGAAGCAGTATTGGTGTTTTTTGTTACATTTACTTTACCAAATAAAAATTGCTCAATGATCGAATCTACAGACTGGTTATTGCCACCCACAGCTTGGTTAGAATAGCTGATAGGGGCAAGAGGAGATGTTACTGGCTGCGGCCATAATAGCCACATCAGTTTTGATAATAAAAATGCAATATAAACAACAACTAAAACCATAACCATTGCGCTTAATTTCGCATGCGGTAAACGGTTTAATAACTGCTTAAATTGTTGAACGTGCTGTTCCATAGGTAGTGTTCTTATTTTAATTTATAACGAAATCACTCAGCCATAGTACCTTTTCATTTTTCATTCAACAAGCACGCTAATATTAAACTTTGTAAACAGATTAATTTATTTATCGTATCAGCTATCAAGCAATAGCTACATGCGGTAACGGTTTCGTGATAATTTACCTAGGCAGTAAATTTACTAGGGATGTTTTATGACAAAGAAAACTAAACTCAATGACAGCTCAGAAAACGCTGACGCACTTAAAGTGAGGTTGGACAAATGGTTATGGGCGGCTCGATTTTATAAAACGCGTGCAATAGCTCGAGAAATGGTACAAGGCGGCAAAGTACATTATAATGGGCAACGCAGTAAGGCTAGTAAAATTGTAGAAATTGGCGCAGTTATAAAGCTAGCTCAAGGCGTTGATGAAAAAACCATCACAGTATTAAATATACTTGAAAAGCGCCAAAGCGCCCCCATTGCACAGACCATGTATCAAGAATCTGATGCTAGTATTGCTAAGCGTGAAGAAAATAGTATTGCACGCAAAAATAACAGTTTCTTTGCTCCTCATCCGGATAAAAAACCAGATAAAAAGCAAAGACGCGAACTTTTAAAAATGAAATCAAGTTAGGTATAGCCGCTCATGCAACAAGATTTACTTCATCGCTATTTATTCGACAATCTCGATGTTCGTGGCGAACTCGTACAAATAGACAACGCTTACAATGAAATGATTGCTAAACACAATTACCCAGAGCCCGTTAAAGCATTACTAGGTGAGCTGCTTGTTGCAACCTGTTTATTAACAGCAACATTAAAGTTTGAAGGCGAAATTGCCGTTCAACTACAAGGTGATGGGCCGGTAAAATATGCCGTTATTAACGGTGACGACCAACAAAACATGCGTGGCATAGCACGACTTCAAAGTGAAGTGACAGGGTCAACAGTTAGAGAGCTTATAGGCCAAGGTTACATGGTTATCACTATTACTCCAACGCAAGGGGAGCGTTACCAAGGTATAGTGCCTTTAGAGCATGATACCTTAAGTGAATGTATAGAAAGCTACTTTGAGCAATCTGAGCAATTAAAAACGCGCCTTTGGTTTGCAACCGACACCACAGAGGGAAGCGCCAAAGCATGTGGGCTATTTTTACAAGTGCTACCTGTTGATAAACAAAAGTCGATTGAAGATTTTGCTCACTTAGAAGCACTCAGCAATACCATTAAAGATGAAGAGCTATTAGAGCTCGATGCCAATACTATTTTAACGCGTCTTTATCATGAAGATAATCCACGTGTATTTGATCCTCAACCAATTCAATTTAAATGTGGCTGTAACCGCGAAAAAACGATGACGGCTTTAGTTAATGTTGGTCAACAAGCGCTTTTGGACGATGTTGAAAAAAATGGTGAGATTAAAATTAGCTGCCATTACTGTTTAAAAGATTATGTGTTTAACGAGCAAGATATAAAAAGTATATTTAACTAATCTACTTTTATAAAACACAGCACAAAATAGCCATAATTTTTTATGGCTTTTTTGTGCCTAAAAAATGACACCGGTATCACAAGCTGAGTATTTTTCATGACACCGGTATCATTGAAATTATTCATGTTTTTTCTTAATTTATATGTTTTTACGGCGTTTATAAGCTCGAATATCCTTAATCCATCTGTTACTATATTTGCAGCTTAAAGGTTACTAAGACCCAGAGCTATCCCGTTCAATCTCACACAATTTAGGTATAAACATGACTTCAAGCGCTACCCGTTTTGTCGATCTAACTGCAGCTGAACTTGTCGAGCACGCTATCAGCCGTGGCGAAGGGACTTTAGCCGCAAATGGTGCTTTTGTAGCTAACACTGGTCGTCGTACCGGTCGTTCTCCAAAAGATCGTTTTATTGTTCAAGAATCAAGTACTGAAAATGAAATCCAATGGGGTAATGTAAATCGCCCATTCGATGCAGATAAGTTTGACGCGTTATGGGCACGTGTAGAAGCACATGTGCAAAGCAATGACCACTTTATCTCTCACCTTGAAGTTGGCGCTGATCCAGAGCACTATCTTCCAGTGGTTGTAACAACAGAAACTGCTTGGCACCATATCTTCGCTAAAAACATGTTCATCCAACCACAATCATACAACAAAGCAGACTTCCCTCAGTGGCAAGTAATGAATGTACCTTCGTTTGTATGTGATCCAGAACGCGATGGTACCAATAGCGATGGCACAGTTATTATTAACTTTGCACAACGTAAGGTGTTACTTGCTGGCATGCGCTACGCGGGTGAAATGAAAAAATCGATGTTCTCTGTGCAAAACTTCCTACTACCAGCGAAAGGTGTATTACCAATGCACTGTTCTGCTAATGTAGGCGAAGCAGGCGATACTGCGTTATTCTTTGGTTTATCTGGTACAGGTAAAACAACATTATCAGCAGATCCAACTCGCTTCTTAATCGGTGATGACGAGCACGGCTGGGCACCAGGTAGTGTATTTAATATCGAAGGTGGTTGTTACGCTAAATGTATCGACCTTTCTCAAAAGAACGAACCAGTTATCTGGGACGCTATTCGATTCGGTACAATTTTAGAGAATGTGGTACTTGATGAAAACCGTGTTCCTGATTTCAACGATACCAGCCTAACTCAAAATAGCCGTGCAGCTTACCCACTAGAGCACGTTGAAAAACGTAAAGTTGAAAACCGCGCAGGTGAGCCTAAGGCTGTTGTTTTCCTAACATGTGATGTGAGTGGTGTACTACCGCCGGTATCTGTACTAACCGAAGAAGCTGCAGCATTTCACTTCCTAAGTGGCTACACAGCAAAAGTAGGCTCTACAGAAATTGGTTCTACTAGCGATATTGAATCAACATTCTCAACCTGTTTTGGTGCTCCTTTCTTCCCACGTCCTGCAGGTGTATACGCAGAGCTTCTAATGAAGCGTGTACGTGAATTCGGCGCTAAAGTTTACCTAGTTAACACTGGATGGACAGGTGGCCCTTACGGTATTGGTAAGCGTTTTGATATTCCAACAACACGAGCTGTTGTGGATGCAATCGTATCTGGAAAATTAGCCGATGTAGAAACCCAACACATTGACGTGCTAAACCTAGACGTACCAGTTGCAGTACCGGGCGTAGATAGCAAGCTTCTTAACCCAATCAATACCTGGGAAGACAAAGCTAAATACGCAGAGTATGCGGCTAAGCTAGCATCTGATTTCACAGAAAATTTTGCTAAATACGACGTATCTGACGAAATTAAAAACGCAGGCCCTAAAGTTTAATAATCACCTTTAGCCTGATAATTAAAACGCCAACCTTGAGTTGGCGTTTTTGATCCGACCTATTTTACTTCAGCAATGTAGTTACTTTAATAATTGCTTATAAGACACCTATTAGCTAAAAACATTTTCCCTATGTTTTTGCGAATTTCTTAATAAAGGCTCACCAAGAGCCTATTAAGCTGTAAATAGCAGTTAGTAGTTTGTATATCTCAAATTAAACGCTATTAAACTATGTCACATTAGTACAGTTACGGGTTGTCATCAGCAATGAAACAATACTGTAGGGTAAATCTGTCCAACACCTCACTCTTTAGCCTGTTAGAGCACACCAAACAACACTAGCTATTACTGGTAAACTCCTACGAACACAAGAAGGCTCAAGTCATTCGAGTCTTGCTTGCTTTTGGAGTGAATGTGCTACTTCTTGTGACAGCATAGCAGAATATCGTTGCAAAACAGCGGGGAGAGTCATTATGAAGGCATGGAGATGATAATTTAAGGACTAGTTTAAAGTGCAAGGTGAATAACTGAGATCAGTAAAGAGTAGCAGGGCTGATAATAATACTTCAAAACTTA
>NZ_JALNTH010000063.1:0-25940 GCF_023161935.1 Pseudoalteromonas sp. 2CM28B | reverse complement strand
CTCTTCTTTATGTTCTCTGTGGTGATAACAATCTCTTAATCACTTGAATGGGCTTAACCCAAAACAATTTGACCACCAAGAGCACAGAGGCGCTGCGCGCTACACTGAGAAAGATCTTCTCCTTCTCTTCTGCGTGTTCTCTGTGGTGATAATAATCTCTTAATCACTTGAATGGGCTTAACCCAAAACAATTTGACCATCGAGGGCACAGAGCCGCTGCGCACTACACTAAGAAAGATCTCCTCCTTCTCTTCTCCGTGTTCTCTTTGGTGATAATAATCTCTTAATCACTTGAATGGGCTTAACCCTAAACAATTTTACCACCGAGAGCACAGAGCCGCTGCGCGCTAAACTGAGAAGGTACTAACGCCAGCAAGCTGCGCGTCTACAAGTAACTATTACTTCTCCTTCTCTTCTCCGTGTTCTCTGTGGTGATAACAATCTCTTAATCACTTGAATGGGCTTAACCCTAAACAATTTTACCATCGAGGGCACAGAGCCGCTGCGCACTACACTAAGAAAGATCTCCTCCTTCTCTTCTCCGTGTTCTCTGTGGTGATAATAATCTCTTAATCACTTGAATGGGCTTAACCCAAAACAATTTGACCACCAAGAGCACAGAGGCGCTGCGCGCTAAACTGAGAAGGTACTAACGCCAGCAAGCTGCGCGTCTACAAGTAACTATTACTTCTCCTACTCTTCTTTATGTTCTCTGTGGTGATAAAATCACTTTCATCGTTTATTTAAAAACAATTTGACCACCGAGGGCACAGAGCCGCTGCCCGCTACACTGAGAAGTTACTAACGCCAGCAAGCTGCGCGTCTACAAGTAACTATTTACTTCTCCTTCTCTTCTCTGTGTTTGTGGTGATAACAATCTATTCATTTTTTATGGGCTTAACCCAAACGCTTAGTCTTTCGCTCACTTACTTCCAATTCGATTTATACGGCCCTTTTCGGCCTAGTACCCCATCTACAATACCTTTAAGCATAAACACCAAACGCTTGCGCCTATTTTGTTGCATAACCGAATTTAAAAATAACCTTACAGGCATAAAAAATAAGCATCTGAGTTTCCAGTACATTGGCACATAAGGCCTGCGACTTAAAAGCAATATATTTCTAAATTGATAATAAAGCCTAATTGGCGCGCCTACTTTATAAGTAACACCAATAAACTTACTACGTGAATCGCCAAGCCTATGCACCATTTCTATATTTTTAGCCTTGGCTATATCAAAGCCCATACTGCGCGCTCGCCAGCACCACTCATGATCTACACCATCAATAAATAATGACTCATCTTTTAAACCTATTTGATCTAAGGCGCTTAAATCAATCATCATACCTGAGGCTATTATTTGAGTAACACCAACTAGTTCATCGTATTCAAATACTTCTTTTTGGATACGAGGGTTTACTTTTTTGTCTGAGAAACTGCACCTAATACGCGGACCTATAGCCACTACATTCTGTTTAATTTTGTTAGAAGCCTTCATCAAACTACTTAAATTAAATACCATGTCACTCGGAATTAAGCTATCTTGATCAAGCAATACCGCGTACTGGCAACCTTCCTTTAATAAGTAAATTAATCCAGCATTATGCGCAGAAGCTATACCTGAGTTCTCTGCTAGATGAATGTAGTGATAATGACTAATTATTTTGGTAAAGTCGTGTGGGGTCGGGCTATTATCTACAATAACCACTTCTTTAGTTTGTCCATATAAACGAGTTAACAGGCGCTCAGTAAGCGCTAAGTCGGGTTTATACACGACTAAAACAGCTCCGATCATAATTTAATTGCGCTTATTTAAGCCCAAAATAAAACGATCCGCTTTATAGGCTACTTTTATAATCCAAGAAGGCATCATCCTTAAAACCAACACAAACAAAGCATAACAATAGTTTTGCAGTGACTTTTGCTTAAGCGAGTTCATCGCTAATAATCTTGCTTTAAATTCATTGACCGATTTTCCACGGCCCCTCCTTTTATAAAAGCCATTTATACGCCTAAAATGTAAAAGAGGCTCTTTAACGTTTGCAAACTTACATCCATCTTTGGCCAAAGCAATCCAAAAAAAATAGTCTTGTGTATTAAGCATATTTGTTAAATAACGATGGCCACGCGAAAACACACTATATCTAATTGCGACCGTTGGATGATTTATAGGGCAGCGTCTTGAAAATGCGAGTAATAACTTAGTGTGCGTAAGAGGTAAGCGACGAATGCCGGCTCTATTTCCATATTCATCAACCTCCCATAAAGCTGAACCTAATACGTCAACTTCTGGGTTTGCGTCTAAAAAAGCAATCTGCTTTTCAAAACGAGTAGGTACACAAATATCGTCAGCATCCATTCTAAAAAAGTACTTTGGATGTAAAGCAATAGTAGAGTCAATAATATAATTCATACATGTACTTAACCCTTGGTTTTTTAAACCCTGGACTATCACAACATTGGGGTAGGTTTGCGCGGCTTTTAATAAATAGTCGAAAATGCAGTCCGATACCTCTCCGTCAATAACTATCATGTATAAATCAGGTGCCACGGTTTGATTTATGACACTTTCTAATGCCTGCTGTACCCATTCTACATTATCATTTTTGTAGACAGACATACCACATACAATACTTGCTTTATTAGGTAAAGAGGCTGGTGCTTTAATAATAAACTGGCTATCTGAATTCAAGGTTGGGCTCATAATCTCTCATTTAAGGGTAAACAACCTGATGGAACCAGTCATTATAAACCTCGTTATTCTATCGTATTAAGCGCTTTAATTCAAAAATGTAAATAATAAACACCTACAAAAAATTACCTATGCTTCCCTAATACTTTTAATAGCAAAGTTCTCTCTTTTTAGAGTAAGGTTTGGATTGTAAGCTGGATCCGCTTTAATTACCTCTGACCACGTAGCCTTCAGGTAATCCAATTCACTTTTAAAGCGCAAAACTTTCTCAGGTGTATCTTCATGGCCTCTTGAAACCGACTCATGGTGATATAAAATTGCTTCTGCACAGTATAAGTTGCGCCGCCCCAACTGTTGCACTTTTAGACACAAATCAACATCATTAAAAGCAATTGCTAAACTTTCTTCATTTAGCCCTTCAACCGCCCAAAAGTCTTTTTGTGTAATAAGCAAACATGCAGCAGTTACAGCACTATAGTTTTGCGTAGCAATAAGGCGATTCATGTAGCCGTAGTGATCACCAGGAAAATACTTATGCCCATGACCAGCGCCGCCACCATAACCCATTACTACACCTGCGTGTTGAATACGATTATCTGAATATAATAATTTTGCACCTACACAGCCTATGTCATCGCGCATAACATGGCTCACCATATTTAAAAGCCAATCGGGGTTAATAACTTCAATATCATTATTGACTAACGCGAGCACTTCTCCTTTAGCTCTTTTGGCTGCAAAATTATTTATCGCCGAATAATTAAATTGTTTATCATAAGATAAAAGCGTAATTTTAGGGTGCTCGTTCAATTTGTGAAAATAACGTATAGACTCACTATCGTCCGAATTGTTATCTACTAATAGTATTTCATAATTTGTATAGTTTGTTTTTTTTAAGATAGAGTCAATACACGCACGAACTAGCTCCATAGCATTGCGCGTTGGTATAATTATAGATACTAAAGGCTCGCACTCTAAATGCCACCGTAAAGATAGAGTGGGTAATGCATTGTTAGTATCTATTATCGATGCCACATCGTTATACATAGGTTCAAGTAAAGCCTTTGCTTTATCAAGACTTATAATATTAGTTGGTCGTGAAAGCATTACAAGCGGTATATGCTGAATTGTTGAATAAATATTCTCCAAATAGCAAGAAGCTAAATACTTTACTACATTGAACTTGCTCAAAGGCCCGCACGTTTTTGCAAAACTAGCTAACTTTACAATCCAAATACCCGAATTAATATAACCCGCTGTTAACTGTAGATCTGGGTTCCAATCCGGCTTAAAGTCGGGATACTCTCTTATTTGTGCGGCATTGAGCTTATCTGTATCAAAATAAGCTAAGTGCGCATCTAAATTTATATGAGTAGTTAATGCAAGCGTTAAATAACTATCTAGTTTGTCTCCACTATATACAATAAAACTCGCTTTAGTTTTTTCTTTATTCAGTCGAGCATCGCCAACCAGATCAGATGTAACAATAAACTCAAAATTACAATGCTTTGGCAAAAAGTTATTTAAATGCTTTTCGTCTGCATTTTTACACCAAAAAATTACGTTAGAAAAAGGCAGGCGCTGAGCTTTTATAGATTCCAAAGTAACAAATAGCTCATTGCTGTTACATTGCTCAACACATACAAGTAGCATACTTTCGCATACCTTATTTCCGCTACTTTTTATTTGTGCCGACATCTGAGCGTTTTGATGTTTCATATAAGCCAAGTAAGACGCTTTTTGCTCTTCTATAGTTTGTAGCTGATACATCAAACCGCTTTTATGTAAATTATTACTATATGCTGCAACCAATTTAGGGTGTTTTTTAATACTTTCAACCCATGTATTAGGGGTATAGTTAATAATAAACTTAGCTAAGTTTGCTATTAATTTTCTGACAAATTGCAATTAAGTAGTCCCGTAGCAATGAACGATAAAGACAGCCAGCACAAATATCAACCTTATCAAGACGCTAGTAACGCTTTAATATAAGCCATTAAACTGAAGCGCACCTGAAGCAAGTTACACACATAGCCTCTGAAATCATTTTTTTTTGTATTTATTGTTTTCTCGCTGTTTACTATTAGCGTGGGGTAACGGCTGTAAATAGCATCTTTAGTGTATTGTATAAAACTGGGTAAAGCTTCTTTTGGCCGAACCGTTTCAAACAATGCAGCCACAAAAGGAAATCTATCCTCTACCTGTGGCTGAGCATAGACGCACAAAGCTAAACTTTTTAATAAAGCCCGATCTTGTGAGGCTATAAAATTAAATACATCTATACATTGCGCCTTAGAAACTTCTTGCTTAAAAAAGTGTTGATGGGGCTGCTTTTGTATTACAGCTATAAGCTCTTCTGCTTGCTCAAAAGGTGCTTGCTCTGCAAGCCTCTCTATCCAACGAATAGACTGCCTTTTATAGTCATTAAATTGATGCTTACCAACAAAAGTAAATTGTTTTATACCTTTATCATAAGCCTGTAGCACTCTGTCTAATCGGCCTGCATATTGGCCTAACTCGTAGTAATTAAAACACCGTTTAATTTCAAGAGCCTCTAAACAATATCCTGGGTTTACCCGTTCAGGGGCCTTTACATCGAAATCAATATCATTGTTATTAAATACTACACTTAAAAAATCACATACAATGCTTTTATTTACAAACAAATCGTCATGATAGGCTCTTAATGTAAGCTTTTTACCAAGCTGTTGCCCGTATTCTCCCAAGCGTTTTAGCGTGTGCATAGGTAGCGTCTCAGCTCTTTTTATTACCGCAGTATTACCATGGCGCTTAACCGACTGGTTATAGTGAGACTCGTGCAACTGAGCTGGGTTACGAACATATGCAATAAACTGCGCATCTGGAATCGCTTTTAGTAGCGTAGGTAAACGGCTAAAAAAGAACTCAGAGCTTAATAAGAGCGTATGACAGTTTGCAGCTTGTGCCTTAGCTATTGTATCTTGCAGCTTCTGCGGGCTATATACATAATCACCATTATGTGCAGAAAAAACAGATAAAAAATTACCTGAACTAATACCATTACTATCTTGTTGATGTTCGGGATAATACACCCCATTAGACATTAAACAGTCGGCATGATCTTTTAGCCACTTTTGAATAGCAGATGTCCCCGTTTTAGGAGGGCCAATATGAATAATTGTTTTCATTAATTTTCAGAGCAGTTAAATAAACTCAGTAAACTATTAACCCGCATATTTTCAGCATTTAATTTTAAATACGAATTAGCGTAATCAAGTGTTGCCAAATCAGCCATTGTACCGTTTTCGCGTTCCACTTGAACAGGTATATAATTAAGGCCGCACGCGATACAAAGCTTCCAAAACTCATCTGACCAATGGCTCGAGAAAAGCTCAACCACGGTGGTACCCGGCCTACAAAATACTATATTAGCTAAACCGGCACCATGCGGGGCAACAACTACGCTTGCAGCTCTAAAAACTTTAGCATTTTGTTTTACCGTGTTTTTTTCACAATATACTGTATTAATCCCGGCTAAATTTAGTTCGTCTAAAAGCTCATTTTCATTTGTAATTATTCGTTTACTACCTAAATTACGACTAATATATATAGACGTACTTGTACTGATTGGTAAGTTAGAGGAAAACGTTTCACGAATAAAATCAACAATCCAATCAGACGTATAAAGCGCATCCCTTGGCTCACTTACTGACACAAAACAGTTACACTTTAATATTCTATTTTGGGCATTTCTGCCTTCTACTTTATTAAAGTCTATTTTAAGCAGCTCACACGCCTCTTTAATAAAAGGTAAATCCTTAAAGTTAATAATTATTTTATCAAAAAAGTTTAAGTCTATGCCCAACGATTTTATAACCTGTACTTTAGGTAAAACATCAAACATAAAATGGCTATAAAACTTACCGCCAGGAGACGTTAAATCAAGTACCTTAAACTTAGAATAGTCAGCATAATCTTTAGCACTATTTAATTTATCAACAGCTGCTTTATAGCTAAAACCATTTACCACTTTGCCGTGGCTAAAAAAGCCCTTTTCTTCATCTAAACACGCCATAGCATTATTTGATGCAAAAACAGAGACCCCTTTTTGTTTAAACGCATTACCACGAAAGCGGGCATGATTAGAAACAGCCTGCGGTACGGTTACTGGTGGGTATTGAGCCCCCCTTTTTATTGTTATTTTTTCGCCTCTATTAATAATATCATCAATAATAAACTGACTATTTTTAGGTGTTAAGGAATGCTTTAATCTAGTTAAAAACACAAAACATCCTTACATGGCTTTTGTGCAAACAGCTCATCATTTTTTGTAAACTCTTTAGCGCAACGTCGGTTTGGGCCTGTAAAGTGTGCATTTAAAGCCTGTAACTCCCCCTTACTTAATAAAAGTCGGGTAGGCTTTTTTGACTCAGGGTAGGCATTAATTTCAGCTATTAGCTCGTCACGTATACGCGTGTAATGTGCCACATCGGTAATACCAGCTGTGCGTTCTTGCATGAGTAACAAAGCACTTGTAGGGAGCGATTTATTTACTACTACATTATCGTTAGTACTTTTAAGCTTAAGGTCAAATAGTGACAAAAACGAGGCAACTACCCCATCGTCGTAATTAACCAGCCAAATATTTTCTTTTCCTACTTGTGAAGCCCAACGGTTAAGTTGCTGAAAGTAATTTAAACGCGGAAAGTTATTTAATGCCATTTGAAAAAAACGGCCCTGATACCTAACCTGTGGATCTTTTACTAGCTGATTAAACAATGATAAAAGTAAATCTGATTGACGCCTTACAGTACCAATCACCACCACTTTTTTAAACTTTTTAGCCCATTGCTTAAAACGAGGGTTATTAAAATAAAAAGGCGATAGCTCACTAGAGATTAGTGCGGAATGACACTCGTTATCACGTATTTCTTGCTCAAGTAAATCAAGCACTTCTGGTATTTTGTACTTTGCAGGGTAGCCATGAATAGGCGCAAAGGCTAAAGCAAAATGATGATGCGCTTGGTCGTTCATTTGTAACAGCGTGGAATATAAAATCCCTTGCTGTTTTAAGGTCTCTTTTTGTAAATCTAACTGAAATTGTACTGCTGACGTACCGGTTTTAGACCAACCAATATGCAAATATAAAGTATCAAACATTAATTACTACTCACCTAAAAACGGAAAACGGCCAAAATCACTCACTAACACACCCCATTTAAGAATTTGTGCTTCGTTTAAGCTTAAGTCACCCACAAACGGATTTGCATACCCTGCAGCATGCCATTTATCGAGAGGGTTTAAAATATGTAAATTTTGCAGCCCAAAGTCACCTGGAATTTGTGCATCGGCTACAGCATTATCGCCTACATGTATAAAGCTTTGCCCTTCAGGAAGGCTCTCTTTAATATGCTGCCATAGTGTGCCATTGTCTTTTCGTTTACCTAGCTCACTTGAGACCAATAGCTTAAACCCTACACTAACACCTACTTTTGCAAGCATAAGCGCCACTTGTTTTTGTGTATAATACGTATCAGAAGCAACCGTTACTTGTTTGCCTGATAAAATTAAATGGTTAAACAAATCGACCATTTCATCTTTAGGCAAAATCATTTCTAAATCGTAGGCAAACTCTTGCTCTGCATAGCTATTAGCTTGCTCAACGGTCCAGTTATAACTGTTAGCCAAATGTAAATACGTTTCAAAAATAGATACATCACCTACAAAGCTTTTTTGTTTTCTAACTTCAAACTCGGCATTATTACGGGCTTTAACAAACTCGTGCGCATTTAAAACAATACCCTGCTCTACTAAATTCTTTCCGAGCAACAGCTTAGCGTAGTCTGGCGCGTGATATTTGCGTCTTACTAACGTATCAAACACGTCAAAACTAATATGTTCAAAACTATTAAGTTGATGAGTTAAACCCTCAGCACTATTAACATACTGTGACAATATAAAACTTTTATCATGGGTAAACTGCCCCGAGGTAGGATAATAAAATAACTGTTGATAGCCATTTTTTTCCGCAAGCAAACCAATTAAACGTTCAAGAGCATGGAGCTCTGAGCCATCGTTAGGCAAAGGTTCACCAGGAAAGTCATCGTAATCGTACGGCTTATTTAATAGCTGCTTTAGTGCCTGCGGCCTTGCCCAAAACATACCACCAGCAGGATAAGCAATAAAATCATCGGTTAACTCTATTTCCCACTCGTTAGCCATTTTTTTAGCATGAGGTTTATTTTTAAGCCAATGATTAACCCAATTAGGCATCATCCAAAACGAGGTTGGGTAATAAATTCCCGTATTTGGGTTATTGTCAAAATGATTTAAAACTTGCTTAATAACGTGCTGGTCTTTTAAAAGGTATTCGCCTAGGTAATCGGCCCATTGTGTTTGAGCGCGGCCAGAATAAAGCGATTTTTTAGAATGCATATGACAAAACAAATCGTAATTTTGTAAATCTTTAGCAAACTCAACAAGTAAAGGTCCAAAATTGCGCCCATGATTAGGCACAACTTTAACTGTCACCTTATTTATTTTAGGGCAGGCATTAAAAACCGATTGTGCTTTACTAGCAAGTTCGTCGCTGGCAACACTTATGAATACATCAACCTGCTGTTCGTATTTAGCCAAGCAGTTGGCGTAATAATCTATAAACTCACCATAAAAAACATGAAAGCACATGGCAATCTTTTTACTTTTAGGTGTGCCATCTGCGGTTGAGCTAATAGCTTTTGGGTACCACTTGCGCGCAGCGGGCATGGCTAACCGGCCCTCTTGCTCGCCGTGAGCCATATAATGCACTAAAGCATTTTCACCGTGTAAATAAATATCTGTATTACATTTATAATAAAGCTCGGTGTCAAAGTTAGGGCTAGGGTTAATACAACTGAAAGTCCCTTTATTTAAGTAATCCTCAAAGGCTTCTTGTTCGCAACTAAACACACGGCATTGATTAGCACTGTACCAATGACTATCAAACAAGCCTTTAGCCTTTGCAGTATTTAGCAGTAAATTAAACTCTTTTTGAGAGTAAGACTTATTCAAAGCTCTACTTTTTACATACTGGCGTGCAACAACCCTACGCTCAACCCCTTTTGCAACCCTAAATAAAAAAGGTTGGTTTTTTACGAAGTTAAACAGGCTTGGCGCTGTTTTTTTTATAAATTGTTTGTTGATCATTAACCTAAACCAAAAAATTGAATTGCATTAACGGTACCATTACCCGCTACATCATCATCGATGTCAAAAATATGTCTAACTGCATGAGGAATCATATTAGGTTTTGCTAAATAGCTTTCTAGTAGAGCTTCTAGCTCGTTAGGTGTAAAGCTAATTGCATACTGTGCATTGTGCCCACATAAACTTAAAGCACCAGCCATAACTTGCTCTAAAAGGTAAAAATAGCGTTGCGAAGCAACTTTTCGGCCGTAATACATATCAAAACTATTAGGATTAAGGGTATTAAATTTTATATCTCTAAACTGCCCGTTAGGTGCTGTTAGCAATGACTCTAAAAACATTGAGCGATCTAACGGTAAGTAACCGTCACCTATTTTTACCCCTTCTTTTAAATACCCCTGCATAAAAGCACTTGTGCCAGCTATTTTATGCGAACCAGGGTTAGAAGAAATCAAATAATACCCATGCGTATTTTTGTTAAGCAGTATGCCTAATAAACTCTGAATAGTACCTGAGTAGCCTAAATCTACTAAGTGTAATGTGCTTTGAGAAGTAACCTCTATAGACTCTAAATACGCCAAATAAGCACACTTAATTGGCGCTAAAAGTAAATCTATTTTATCACGGCTAGCGCTTAACATAGCAACGACTTTATTTTTATCTTTTGAAAGATCTATTTGGCTATTGAAAACCTGTTCTGTAAATAAAGTAGTAATTTCTGCATCTGAAAGTAAAAAACGGGTGCGCATTAAACTATAAAAGCTACCGCAAAAATCACCTTTTAGGGAAAACATGTAGCTACGTTCATCGCTAAGTAATAGCTTAAATAAAAATGCACGAGAGGCCAATAAATAATAGCTGTTGCGCTGCTTACCAGCACCATGTAAATATTGGTTATAAGCTCGTTGTAGCCAATAGCCTTCACGAGCTAAAAAGTAAATTGGCGTATCCTGAGGCTGATTAAGCAATAACTTTTCAGAAAAAAAACTAAGTACAGGCCCTAAAAAAGTAGAGCCAAAGTTGGAATATTGCGCCTGATTTACTACTGACATTGCACTGTTGGCCATATATGTACACCACACCTGAATAAATTGATAAAAATATAGTGGTGTTAAATACCTAAAAATACACCCTAAAATTATGCAAAGTGTATTGTAGGTCGCAATACAATGTGAGTAAACTATATTGCTTTAATTGCAACTAAAAATAAGCATTTAAAGCGTAAAAGCTCATTTTTCAGCTCATCATTAATCAAGCTTTTAGGTAAAAACTCACAATTACCGCAATAATTAACCAACTTCACCTGCCTTAAATTGTATTTGCCTATTTTAATACTTAACACTAGGTTTAAGTTTAGCCTCATAAACACAGCAGAAGAATTATGCAAATACTTCACCACGGAGCGGTTAATGGCGTAACAGGCTCATGCCATGAGCTAGTAATTAACCCACAAACTAGCATATTAATTGATTGTGGGTTGTTTCAAGGAGAAGACGCAAAAGTAGACTTATCTATAGAATTTAATACTACGTATATAAGCGCGTTAATAGTAACTCATTGCCATATTGACCATGTAGGGCGTATACCTTATTTATTGGCAGCTGGCTTTAAAGGCCCTATATTTACAACTCCCGCCTCAGCAAGTTTACTCCCACTTGTTATTGAAGATGCCTTAAAAGTAGGTGTAACACGTGACCCAAAAATTATAAAAGCCTGCCTAAACTTACTACAAAAATACATTGTGAGTGTTAACTTTAAAACATGGTTTACCCTTCCATGCAAAGGGGAGCAAACTGCAAAGGCGAGGTTTCAGCGAGCCGGCCATATACTTGGCTCTGCATATATTGAAATAGACATTACCCATACAATCAGCTCAAATCAACATAATAAAAACACCCATAGAGTGGTATTTTCAGGTGACTTAGGCGCACCTTACACCCCATTGCTACCGACCCCAAAAGTGCCCTACAAAGCAGATACATTAGTGATTGAATCAACTTATGGTGATAAAAATCATCAAGGCCGCAAAGAGCGCGCGCACACACTAAAAAACGTTATTGAGCGCGCAGTTGCAGATAACGGCGTGGTGTTAGTGCCTGCATTTAGTATTGGCCGCACCCAAGAACTACTTTACGAGCTAGAGCAGCTAATACATCAATCGGCTAAAGGCTCACCTTGGCGTAATATACACATAATACTAGACTCGCCTATGGCTGCTGACTTTACACACCAATATAAAAAGTTTAAACACTTATGGGATGCAGAAGCAAAACGTAAGGTAGCAATGGGTAGGCACCCACTCGACTTTAAAGCATTAACCACTATAAATAGCCACTCAGAACACCAAGCAATTATTAACTATTTAAGCTCACACCAAACCCCAGCCATTGTTATAGCCGCAAGCGGTATGTGCACCGGTGGCCGTATAGTTAATTACCTTGAGCGTTTTTTGGATGATTTAACAACCGATATAATATTTGTAGGCTACCAAGGTCGCGGTACACTAGGCCGTGAAATTCAAAAATATGGCCCACGTAACGGGTATGTTTTTATAAACGATACACGTATTACAATTAACGCACAGGTGCATACCATTAGCGGTTACAGCGCACATGCTGATCAAAACGGCTTAGTTAAATTTGTAACAGGTATGAAGAAAAAGCCCAGCCATATAAAAATTCTACACGGCGATGATAATGCAAAACATGCATTAGCAAACAAGTATAAAGAGGTGCTGGGGGAAGACATTAAAATTGAGATTGCCACGTAGCTTAACTGACCGAGGCGCTCACCGAGTAGTTATTAGTTCCTCTCCTTCACTTCTCCGTGCCCTCTGTGGTGAAAACAATCTCTTCATCACTTCCCCAAAAAAAACCTACCACCGAGAGCACAGAGGCGCTGCGCACTACACCGAGAAGTTATTAGCTCTTCTCCTTTCCTTCTCCGTGCCCTCTGTGGTGATAACAATCTCTTAATCACGTTGTGCGTTTAGCCCAAGCCATTTTTACCACCGAGGACACAGAGGCGCTGCGCGCTAAACCGAGAAGTTATTAGCACTTCTCCGTGCCCTCTGTGGTGATAATAATCTCTTAATCACTTTACAAACTTAGCCCAAAACAAATCTACCACCGAGAGCACAGAGGCGCTGCGCGCTACACCGAGAAGTTATATTCGATCTTCTCCTTCACTTCTCCGTGCCCTCTGTGGTGATAACAATCTCTTAATCACGTTGTGCGTTTAGCCCAAGCCATTTTTACCACCGAGGACACAGAGGCGCTGCGCGCTAAACCGAGAAGTTATTAGCACTTCTCCGTGCCCTCTGTGGTGATAATAATCTCTTAATCACTTTACAAACTTAGCCCAAAACAAATCTACCACCGAGAGCACAGAGGCGCTGCGCGCTTCACCGAGTAGTTATTAGCTCTTCTCCTTCTCTTCTGCGTGCCCTCTGTGGTGATAATAATCTCTTAATCACTTTACAAACTTAGCCCAAAACAAGTCTACCACCGAGGGCACAGAGGCGCTGCGCGCTGCACTGAGAAGTTATATTCGATCTTCTCCTTCACTTCTCCGTGCCCTCTGTGGTGATAATAGTCTCTTAATCACGTTGTGCATTTAACCAAACGAATCTACCACCGAGAGCACAGAGGCGCTGCGCGCTTCACCGAGAAGTAATTAGATCTTCTCCTTCACTTCTCCGTGCCCTCTGTGGTGATAACAATCTCTTAATCACGTTGTGCACTAAACCCAAACCATTTGACTACCGAGAGCACAGAGGCGCTGCGCGCTACACCGAGAAGTTATATTCGATCTTCTCCTTCACTTCTCCGTGCCCTCTGTGGTGATAACAATCTCTTAATCACGTTGTGCGTTTAGCCCAAGCCATTTTTACCACCGAGGACACAGAGGCGCTACGCGCTTCACCGAGAAGTTATATTCGATCTTCTCCTAGCTTACCGACTGATCCGGCGTACTTTACACGCTAATACGTTTCAGCCCATCAAGTAAACGGACTTGATTAAAGTTAATCAATAGACCAGTTTTTATACCTGTTAACTTTAAGTAAGTTATAAGTTGAGCTGAATGAATAGGCTGCAGCTTATCAACGGCTTTTAATTCAATAATCAATTTGTCAGGTATTAGTATATCTAACCGATACCCTGCATCTATATTTATACTTTTGTAACTAATTGGTAATGCAACTTGATTAAGAGGTAATAAGCCAGCTTCTTGTAACTCATAAAGTAAGCAACTTTCATAACTAGACTCTAACAAACCAGGACCAAGAGTTTTATGCACTTCAATAGCGCAACCAATAACGGTTTGAGTCACCAAATCTTCCATAAATAGTAATCCTTAAATTTATTTAGCACCTAAATAATTATAAACCTTTTTATTTACCACCGAGGACACCGAGGCGCTGCGCGCTTCACCGAGCAGTTAATAGCTCTTCTCTTTCACTTCTCCGTGCCCTCTGTGGTGATAACAATCTCTTAATCACTTTGTGCACTTAACCCAAAACAAGTCTACCACCGAGAGCACAGAGGCGCTGCGCGCTACACCGAGAAGTTATTAGCGCTTCTCCTTCACTTCTCCGTGTCCTCTGTGGTGATAACAATCACTTCATCACTTTATGTGTTTAACCAGACCATTTTATTAAAGTGCATCGAGGCGCTACGCGCTACACCGAGAAGTTATTAGCTCTTCTCCTTTTCTTCTCCGTGGCCTCTGTGGTGAAAACAATCTCTTCATCACTTCCCCAAAAAAAACCTACCACCGAGGACACAGAGGCGCTGCGCGCTGCACTGAGAAGTTATATTCGATCTTCTCCTTCACTTCTCCGTGCCCTCTGTGGTGATAACAGTTACTTTAGGTCTTTGCTCTAAAACAAATCTACCACCGAGAGCACAGAGGCGCTGCGCGCTACACCGAGAAGTTATTAGCTCTTCTCCTTTTCTTCTCCGTGTCCTCTGTGGTGAAAACAATCACTTCATCACTTTATGTGTTTAACCAGACCATTTTATTAAAGTGCACAGAGGCGCTGAGCGCTTCACCGAGAAGTAATTAGCGCTTCTCCTTCACTTCTCCGTGCCCTCTGTGGTGATAATAATCTCTTAATCACTTCCCCAAAAAAACCTACCACCGAGAGCACAGAGGCGCTTCGCGCTTCACCGAGAAATTATAACTAAATGCGCCAGCAAGTTAGCCGCATACAAAATATGCTTCCCTTTACTTGTACCCGTAAATAATATAATTTTTATTTCTTAATATTTTCAAGGAAGAAAATAATGAAAAAGCAACAACACTCTGCACTCATGCTGTTATCGGGCTTATTCTTAACCCCCCCACAATAGCGAGTACAACTAACTTGGTAATAGATAAACTTCCTAACGCCAAACGCCTCTCAAGTGCTTCATACGCTCATACACCTCTAGACATACTTATTGATACAAATAAAAAGCATCTTAAAACCCTTGAAGGGCAATACCATGTATATGCTCAAAAAGTAGATGCCTCAGAGCAAGTTAGTTACACCCATTACTTAACCAACGTTAAACAAAAATTACAAAATGAGGGCTACACTGTACCCTTATTTTGTTAAAAGACTGCAATATAAGACCGCTCAGAAACGCCATTAATGAGGGCTTTAGATATAATAATTTGTATGGAATGGACCTACACAATGTAAAAAAATAGATTTGGCTTTTTAACGGCAATAAAACCAATCGTCGGACGTGAGCAAGCTATTACCATTATTGCACACAATAACCACTCAAACGCTTTATTGGCTAGTTACGAACAACTTACCGAAATCCCCCTACCAAGCAGCGGCGTAAAAATAGCGCAAAACTTTGCTATTGAGCCACTCGATTATACAAGCTTAAAAGCCCCTAAAAAAGACACCAAAGGAACCTCTGATCACCCTTTAATTGAGCGTTTCCCTGGGAGTTACTTAGTTGGCTCTGCCGTTACTG
Source organism: Pseudoalteromonas sp. 2CM28B (assembly GCF_023161935.1). Taxonomy (NCBI): domain Bacteria; kingdom Pseudomonadati; phylum Pseudomonadota; class Gammaproteobacteria; order Alteromonadales; family Pseudoalteromonadaceae; genus Pseudoalteromonas; species Pseudoalteromonas sp. 2CM28B. Next base: position 10,108 of record NZ_JALNTH010000063.1, on the reverse strand, counting down.
ACTTTGAATCGTACCCGTTGATAATTGGCCAGTACAAAAAAACCATACCCACCAAAAGAGTTGAGGGCAAAGTTACCACCGTTAATTACCCTATTGACAAACAAGTAGGCCCCTACGCCGTATATAAAAATTATATGAACGCACTACAACAAGTTGGGTTTACCATATTACACAGCTGCAAGGCAACAACGTGTGGCAACATGGTTTTACGCGATAACTTAAAAAATACCGTATTTGCAAAAAACCATAAAAGCGACATATACAATATTAGTAGAAAAAGCCACTTCTATCTTTTTACAACAGAAAAAAGCCCCCGAAGGAAATATTTATACCTCCCTTTATAGCTTTCAATATAACGGCAATAAAGAAGTAGAGCTGGTTGTTGATATAATTGAAGAGCGCGAAATGAGTAAAGTGGCGCTAAATGTAGATGCCGACACCATAGGCAAACAAATTAAAAGCACGGGGAGCATATCGCTATACGCTATTGAGTTTGACTTTGACAGCCACTCTCTTAAGCCAAGTTCAAGCGAGCAACTCGCGCAAATTTCAGCATTTTTAGAGCAAGCTAGCAATGTGTCATTATACGTTGTAAGACATACCGACAATAAAGGGGCTTACAGCTATAACCAAGACTTATCAGCACGCCGTGCTGCAGAGGTAGTAAACCAGCTTGTTAATAAGTACCAAATAGATTCAAGCCGATTACACCCCGTTGGTGTAGGCCTAGTAGCGCCAGAAGCAATGAACAACACAGACCAAAACAGGCAAAAAATCGCCGTGTAGAGCTGGTATTAAAATCGCCAGCGTACTTATAAAGCGCTGGCGATTTTAATATGATTAGTTTAGCTATAAAATATTTTATCGATTGACCTGCTATTATTGATCGATTGATAAACATAGGGATAATTATGCTTTCAAATTATTCGCACTGGTATCAAGTGGTGCAAAGCTTTTAATTAAATCATCTACCGCTTTCATTTGCGATAAGTACCCTTCAAGCTTGCTAAGTGCCAATGCACATGGACCATCACACTTTGCTTCATTAGGGTTAGGGTGCGCTTCAATAAATAAGCCCGCAATGCCCAGTGCCATGCCGCTGCGAGCAAGCTCGGCAGCTTGTGCACGGCGTCCATCAGCAGAGTCAGCTCGCCCGCCTGGGCGCTGTAGTGCATGGGTGGCATCAAAAATAACCGGTGCCATGGCTTTCATGTCATCCATACCTAGCATATCAACAACTAAGTTGTTGTAGCCAAAGCTTGAGCCGCGCTCACACAGTGCAACATTATCATTACCTGCTTCATTAAATTTAGTAATGATATGACGCATTTCGTGTGGTGCTAAAAACTGTGGTTTTTTCACATTAATAATGGCGCCCGTTTTAGCCATAGCTACCACTAAATCTGTTTGGCGTGCTAAAAATGCAGGTAACTGAATTACATCAACCACTTCAGCAACAGGCGCTGCTTGGTATGGTTCGTGCACATCGGTTATAAGCGGAATATTAAAGGTATTTTTAATCTCTTCAAATATTTTTAAGCCTTCTTCCATACCAGGGCCGCGGTATGAATTTATTGATGAGCGATTTGCTTTATCAAACGAGGCTTTAAATACATAAGGAATATTTAATTTAGAGGTTACTTCTACATAGTGCTCTGCTATACGCATTGCTAAATCGCGTGATTCCAAAACATTCATACCACCAAATAATACAAATGGTTTGTCGTTTGCCAGCTCAATATCATTAATATTAATTATATTATCTTTCACTTATACCACTTCCAATTTATTCTAAAACTTATAAATAAACAGAGCCATATGATAATGCTCTATTTTCTAATTACACCAACCAATTTACCTGCATTATAAACGACCAAAGCATTAACACCTTTCTCATCCATAAATTGAAACGCTTGGTCTACACCTGTGTCTTCAGAAATAGACAGTGGTTTTAATTTAGCAAAGTCTCTAGCTTTTAGATCAAAAGCACTTTTTTCATAACGTTCAATAGTGCGACGCAAATCACCATCGGTAATAATTGAAATAACAGAGCCATTATCTACAACTAGCGCCAAACCAAGCTTACCGCTGCTTATAGTATGAATTACGTCGATAAGCGAATCATCTTGAGAGATTATCGGTAGGTTCTGAGTAACCATTACATCTTTAACTTTACTCAGTAAGCGTTTACCTAAGCTTCCACCAGGGTGAAAACGAGCGAAGTGCTCAGGTTGGAACTTTCTTTTTTCCATTAACGCCACAGTCAAAGCGTCGCCCATTACAAGCGTAGCTGTAGTTGATGATGTAGGCGCCAATTGTAGTTTACAAGCTTCGCGAGGCACTGCTATATCTAAATGACACTGTGCATTTCTCGAAAGCGTAGACTCCATATTACTAGTAATAGCGATAACAAAGTTTCCATTATTGCGTAAAAAAGGAAGTAACTTTAAAACCTCATCAGTTTCGCCAGAATTTGAAATAGCAATAAATATATCCTCAGGCTTAACCATGCCTAAATCACCGTGGAAAGCTTCCCCAGGGTGCATAAAAAAGCTAGGTGTGCCTGTACTAGCAAAAGAGGCTGCTATCTTTTTTCCAATAATTCCAGATTTGCCCATCCCACAAATAATAGTTCTACCAGTGGAGTTTAAAATCACATCAACAGCCAAAGTAAAGCTCTCATCAATTCGAGTAGACATAAATGCCAAACTTTCAATTTCAGTTTGAATCACTTCTTGAGCTATATTTATTACATTCATTTATTAGCCATTAATTGTTTTAACTCTTCGTAATCTGCTTTTGTATCAATACCATGCGGTGGTGCGCTTGTTGCAACAATAGCCCCTATCGACATACCATAACTCAGAGCGCGTAATTGCTCTAGCTTTTCATACTCTTCAAGCTTTGACTCGGGGTATGTGCAAAACCTTTTTAACGCAGAAACTCTATACCCATATATACCAATGTGCCTATAAGCTAATGAGTAATCTTTTGGGTTATCGCGGCTAAATGGGCTAGCTGAACGGGTAAAATATAAAGCTCTATTTTCCTCAGCTAAAATTGCCTTTACTACATTTGGATTGGTGTAATCACTTTCACTTTGGATAGGGGTTACCGCTGTAGTAATTGAGTAGTCTTTATTATTAATACTAAAGGAAATCAAATCAGCTATTAACGCTGATGGAATAAGCGGCTCATCCCCTTGAACATTAAGAACAACTACATTGTCATCCCACTTATTAGTTGTAACCACTTCATTAATACGGTCAGTACCACTAACATGCTTTGATGATGTAATTTGTACAGGAATTGATTCGTTTATAGCGCTTTGTACTATTCGCTCATCATCGGTTGCAACAACAATATCACTTAAAGCGACTCCGGCCTCAATTACACGTTGCACAACATGCCAATACATCGGCTTACCATTTAAAAGCAATAGTGGCTTCCCTGGCAAACGACTAGAGCCATAGCGAGCAGGTATAACTACTTTTATTTCATTTATCATAATCAAGATACGTATAATTCATTATTTCTGCTACTCCCAAAAAGAATATTACAATACTACTCAAAAAATACTGTAACACCCTAATAATCGATAATAGCGTGTTAAAAATAGATAGACTCTGAAATACGCCTACCAATTGTTAATTACATTAACTAAAGCTGCATTGCGCCTTATATAAGCTATTTACAATTTAACAAAGCAATTAGGCTGTATGCCTTATGAGTCTTTTCTAATGTTTGCCAAACTTTGAATGCTATCCTCTAAAGAAATGCCCCCCGCTTCAACCCAAGCCGCTTCAACATCATCACTCCATAAATCTTTCCAGTTACTATGTACTTTATTTTTCGTAGAGCTGTTTGCAAATATTGAGTTATCTATAGAGCCTGCTGGGACTTCTAGAAACGTCTCTAGCTTTGAAAAGCTATAATTACCAGAGGTAATTTCTTCAAATGAGATAACAAAAGTTTTAGGATCCGCGATCCAGTTAATGAATCCAGAGTAAAAGTCAGGGATAGATACACCAAACATTCCGCCTTTAATTAGCTTAATTAAATTTTTAGTACTTACAGCTATAGTACTGTCTTCACGATTTCTATGCCTTAACCAACTTAAAGCTAAATTTCTAGCGTCGCGATAAATGAACAAATGCTTATTACCTTCTAAGGTCTTTAAAGCCTCTTGAGAGTATGCTATGTGAGAGTGGACATAAAAAGAATTACTACAAGCTAGAACTTTCTCAAGACTCATTGAACCTTTCATCATCATTTTCGCATTAGGCTTTCTTTTTATTAATGTACCACCGACTTGCTCAAAGCCAGATTGCTTAGCGATATTGGTCAATATATGCGTACCAGATTTCGAACAGCCATTACAAATTATCATTCTATACCCTTTATTATATAATGTTTATAACTTCACATTTACTAGATAAATTAAACCACCCCAAATGATCACAAAGTAAATCTATGGTAAACCCTTGATTAGATAACTCTTTACTTAATAAAAAAGAGAATTTGAGAACAGTTAAACCTATATTTAAATCGTGATTTACCCTTTGCCTATATACCTCAAGGCCACCATCGACCTTAATAGCAATATACATATTACTATTAGTTATTATTTCTTTTGAGTAGTGACACTCATCATTAATAATGCTTATATTAATCGTGGTTAATTCCTCGGCCTTTATTACCTTAGGTAATTGATAATCCATACGTACATTTTGAAAGGGTACATTTATAACCTCAACTTCTTCAGGCTCATGTAAAACACCTTTATTGATAACCTCTTCGTAATAGGATAGCTTTCTCTCAAATACCTCTTCCCACGTAATTAAAGACGGTGAAATAAACCAAGCTTTATTAAGCGCTTTCGTTAACTCTTTATTTTTTGATAAAACATCAATAAATTCCCCATCAACTTTTGCGTCTTTTGTTAAAAGAAAGCCATTTTCATTATGCTTAACTAAGTCTGTAACTAAACCAATATTAAAACCTAACACAGGGGTTTTACTTGCTAAAGCTTCTGGTATATTTGCTGGCCCACCCTCAGAGTCACTGCACATTAGTAAATAGTCAATTTGAGGGTATAGGGTTAGTAGTGTTGAATATGGTAAATATTCATAGCATTTCACATCAAAACCTAAAGAGCGAGCCAGCATTGCCTCTTCTCTACGTCCCGCTCCTACAAAAATAAAGTCTACATATTCAGGGTCTACAAACTTCATTAGGTCATTTAAATAAACTTCTCCTTTGACCCTGCGCCCATATCTTTTAGAAATAAAACCAATAGTTAGCTTTTTCTTATCTTTAGGTTTATCTTGGTAGTCAACTAAGCGTTTATCGTAACCATGTGGAATAATACAAGTATTGTTAACACCATGATCTTTTAAGTATTGAGCCTGATTTGTATTCAGACACATAACTAAATCAGCCCTTTTATACTCATCTAAAAAAATATTTTTATCTAAAGATAAATCCGTATCTTCTAAATCATGGTGCACAGTTACAACTGATGGATGATGGGTCACGCCATTGAATTGAGGTCGGTGATAATGATAAAGACTAGCCCCCTCGATGGGCAACTCCGTAACAACAAGGTAGTATTCATTTGAATAATTCAATGAAAGATAATTTGATAAACGCGTAAAGATATCAAAAAATATTTTACTTTTGTTGTCTTTACCTACAACATAATTGATTATTTTCATGTTAATACCTAGTTATAAAATGGACTAATAGATGTTTCATTAAGAGAACGGTGATATTCAGCAAGCTTGGGGGCGATAGAAAGCTTTGATTGAAGCTTTGCGATTGAAGATTGCTCATTTCCTATAGACATAAAATTAAATGCAATCATAAAGTCCAAGAAGGACTCAAACTCATCAACTTCTAAGTCAGTATTGCTGCTTAGCAATTCTGGTATTTCACTTATCGATTGGTATACAGCTGTAAAGTCCGCATTCGCATATGAACACTCATGATTCACTATTACCTTTTTTCCATAAGTTGCAGCTTCAATACCTGCTTGAGAGCAGTAAGTTAATACAGCTGAAACATTAGAAAATAAATGATAAATATTAATATCTTCATCTAAGTACACTCTAGATTTAAAAGAGTCATTTAATGAGTATACAAATTCATTTAGCGTATTTAATGTAAACGAACTTGTTAAGTGTATTTTACTTTTCTCCCAAGGATGAGTTTTAACAATTATATTAAAGTCCGTACCATTTAATATTTCCATTATAACTTTTTTATAATGTTCAATTGAATTAATTACACCATCACTTTCTAAAATAGAAAAATCATTTAAAACTTGACACACCAGCAAAATGCTAGGCTTGGATATATCATCTAATCTTGGAACACTAGAAGGCCTAGGCTGGCTAACATTTTTATTGTTCATTCCCATAAATTTATTTAGAGCCTGACTTCTTAAATAATCTAGCTTATCAGCGTCATTGGTCAATTTGACAGTGTCGAAAGCCTTATATATAGCTTGTTCACGATAGTTTTTGTATTGATGCAAATAGTTATTAGGTAGATGTTCATACTGCTCATCACAATAAAAGCTAGTACCTAAAAATGAAGACTCTATTACAAAGCACTTAACAGGACTTTTCTTTAGTAATGTTAGCAGCACCTTAGTATAGATATAGCTTCCTGAAAAAACGAACGCTGCTGAGCACTGCCAGAATTCTTTTTCTCTGGCTTTAAAACTATCTATCCAATAACAAGCCACGCAGTAATTTAATATTAAATCGTTTAGATATTCGTTAAAGTGATATTCAAAAAGTTCGTCTGCAGTGTATGGGTATTTGTTTTTATTAGTATATGCATCAGCTATAGTAAATGCAGCTAACTCTGATTTAATAAGAGGCCAAATTTCAATTCCTTGATATTGATATTTTCTAAGTGAATCTTCATTAGCGATTAAATCAACATTAGTTTTAATCTTGTTTGCATATTTTTGCAATACATAGTCATCAGCAAACTCTCTATAGTTACCAACGGCTCCGTTAAACTCTATTTCCTTCCAATTGTTAATAAATCTAATTTCTTGTGCTTTTTTTACATCTAGAAAGTCAAATAGCGGTTTAAAATTTCGTTTATTTATATGAAAACCATCCGATAGTAGTATCTTCATTTAAGCCTCACTTATACCAATAACTTTTAGGGAATTCCCTATTAAAATAAAATCTTTTTTACTTTCACTTTTAGATACAACTTTGTAAGAATGAACAAAGTCATTACAGGTCATTCCCGAAACAATAGTGCTATTTACTACTTCCAAAAGAAATAATGGTTTATCATAGCAATGATTTTTTTCGGTGAAATGAACATATCCACTTATTTCATTAACCTCATAACAAATATCAGTATCTAAAGCATAGTTACTTATACTGACAGAACTTTTATTGATGACTATTGGCATAGTAATAATAATTGATAAGTGATTTGCTAGTGGGTTTATATCTTTTATATGCGCCGCCTTACAAAACTCTGTCATAATATAACTATTAAACTCATCCCATTTTAAAAAGTAACTTTTTGCAAAAGTGGATGCTGAATTTTTTATAGCGTCCGAAGTCACATTATCCTTTTTTCCTATGGAATTAGAGTAGCTCAAAATATCATGGGCATATGATGCTTCACCAAGAATAAAAACTTTCTTTCCTCTCGTCGCTGCTTCGAAACCAACTGAACTGTTTATCGTTACAATGTTATCAAAATCTTCAATATAATATCCGTCTTTTGCTTTATACTCTTGAATACCAAGCTCAGCAGCATACTTAATTGCATTATCTTCTTTTATTAAATTTATGTCCCTAATAGATGAGTGCGGATGCCTTTTAATACTAATATCAAAATATTCCACGGGAAAACTATTAATAACATCAGTTATAAAGTCATTAAGGGTATTAAAAGGTGAATACAACTGAAAATTTAAGTCATCATATAATTGCAAAACAATCAACAGACTTTCTTTAGTCTCAGGCAATTCATTTTTTAGTAAATTGAGTTTTTTTTCTTTAGCAGCCTTAAAGTCACCATTCACACCATCTTGAGATACAAATATACCGTCAAAGTAAGGCTTACGACTAGGAGTCAACTCCATATATATAACTTTGAATTGTAACTGAGAGGCTAGCGCTGATATGGTATCATTTTTGCCCCATAGAACTAATATATCAAAGTCAAAGATATACTTCTTAATATGACTTAAATATGTAGACAGTACCTCTTCATGATTTGTAAGATACTTTATCCACTTCTCTATAGATACTTCATCCCAAGCGCTTGTATTATCATCAATCCATTGTTTTATGTCACTGGACAGCGGTACCCGTTGTGCACGTGCGACTCTGCCCTCAGCATATAAACGCGAAAATATGTCGTCATTACAAACAATTCTAGAGTTATATTTATAATCGTTTATCCTGCTGGAAAACCTTTTTGCTACCTCATAATACTCTAGCGGGTTTTCTCTTATCGGATACAATTCCGCAAAAAAGAGGACATTCATAAAGCTCCCTGCTTAGCAATTAATTCCTGCCACCACTTCTCGTTGTCTAAATACCAATTTAATGTTTTTGCAAAACCTGTTTCAAAGCTCTCTGCTGGCACATAGCCTAATTCGTTATTGGTTTTTGTTGCATCGATTGCGTAACGGCGATCGTGCCCTGCACGGTCTTCAACATAGGTAATTAACTGCTCAATATTGTTTTCTATTGCAGATTTGGCATTAGGGAAGCGCTTAGCAAGCTCAGGGTTAGCAGCAAATTTTTCGCCCATTACTTTACATACTAATTTAACTATATCTATGTTGGCCCATTCGTTATTGCCACCAATGTTGTAGTTTTCACCAATACGGCCTTTTTTAAGTACTAGCTCTATACCACGGGCGTGATCTTCTACGTATAACCAGTCGCGAATTTGCTGGCCGTCGCCATACACTGGTAGTGGCTGGTCATTTAAAATATTAGTTACAATTAAAGGTATTAGTTTTTCAGGGAAATGGTACGGCCCATAGTTGTTTGAACAATTAGACGTTGTTACTTCAAGCCCGTAGGTATGGTGATACGCACGTACTAAATGGTCACTTGCCGCTTTTGAGGCTGAATACGGTGAGTTTGGTGCATAAGCGGTTTCTTCGGTAAAGGCAGGATCAGTAGCACTTAATGTGCCATATACCTCGTCGGTACTTACATGATGAAAGCGGTGCGCTAAAGGCTCGTTACCCGAAGCTTTTGGCTCGTCTATCCACTTTTTTTTAGCTGCTTTTAACAAGCTATACGTACCAAGTATATTTGTTTCTATAAAGGCATCTGGTCCAGTTATTGAGCGGTCAACATGAGATTCGGCTGCGAAGTGCACTATAGTATTTAACTGGTGTGTATCTATAAGGTTTTCAATTAATATTGTATCGCAGATATCACCGTGTACAAAGGTCATATTTGGGTTGTTTTCTACTAGCTCAAGGTTGGCTTTATTACCTGCGTAGGTAAGTGCGTCGAGCACTATTACTTTGTCTTGTGGGTTGTTTGCAAGCCAGTAATGTACAAAATTGGCACCTATAAATCCTGCGCCACCTGTTACTAATAGATTTTTAACTGTCATTTTTTATTCCATTTTATCTGGTTCTACAGTCCTACTTAATCATTACAAGTAGTAAGTTGCAAAACTACAAATCATTCAAAAATATTTACTTTACTCGCCTAAAAAGTAAGGTTTATAACTCACCCAAAAAACATTCCAGCACAGAGGCACTGCGCGCTGCACTGAGAAGTTACTAACGCCAGCAAGCTGTGCGTCTACAAGTAATAATTACTTCTCCTTCTCTTCTCTGTGTTCTCTGTGGTGATAAAATTACTTTCGTTGTTTATTTAAAAACAAATCTACCACCGAGGGCACAAAGGCGCTGCGCGCTACACTGAGAAGTTATTTATAACGCCAGCAATGTGCGTCTACAAGTAACTATTACTTCTCCTTCTCTTCTCTGTGTTCTCTGTGGTGATAATAATCTCTTAATCACTTGAATGGGCTTAACCCAAAACAATTTGACCACCGAGAACACAGAGGCGCTGCGCGCTGCACT
>NZ_JALNTH010000062.1:0-26431 GCF_023161935.1 Pseudoalteromonas sp. 2CM28B | reverse complement strand
CTATGTGAAAGTAGGACATTGCCAGGCTCCAAATACAAGAAAGCCCGACTCGAAAGAGCCGGGCTTTTTTACGTCCGCAGAAAAGTAAAAATACATTCCAGATATTATTCGCACAGTCTCCTATTCGCACAGTCTCCACAACCTCCGTAGCGTGGGTTGAGTATCACGAAACCCGCGGGTAAGGCTCACCACACATCTTTGTATGTTAAATATAGTGTTTTTATATATGCGTACCTTAGTACGCACGACATTTGACAGCGTAGCACACCGACTCCTAATAGCAGATCGTTGCTTAAGAAATGAAGCATTTTTTCTACGTCTCTAGAAAAGTGAAATACCTGCCATTATATAGTTCCGCCACTCCTTTGTAGCGTGAATTGAGGCTCACGAAGCCCGCGATTAAAGCATGCAATATAACTTAAAGTAATTAATTAATTTTAAACAGTTCATAGGGTTTAGCTTATTCTCATGCGTAGTACCTCAAGTTTGGTATAAGGCGGTTTGACTATCTATATAGCCTTTGCTTTGATTTACGCTGCGTAAGCAGGTCGTAATCAGGTCGTAGTTATACAATCAGGTTTAGGTTGTGAAAAGCTCGTTTGATATATTAAATAAGCTTTGTAATTAGCTTATAGTGCACTTAAATCGTTTCGTTTTAATGAGCCACCTAAAAAGGCCCAGGGCAAATAACAAAGCGCTGGCTACACCTGATAAAACCCATAGAATTCGTAATGGCTGATCGCCAATGCTGCCATTGTGAAGTGGATGCAACCAGTTTTTAAATTTACTGGCAATGCTCATCTTATCTATATTAAAAACACTTATGAGCTCTCCTGTGCTTGCATTTACTTGCACATAACTGTGAGGAAAGCGATAAGAGGGATCGCTTTTGGTTTTGAACCTAAACCGATATACCGCATTGTGATTTGACGGGGTTTCTACCCATGCTAGCCGTGTATTTGGCATGGCCTCTTGTGCTGTACTAAGTGCTGCTGATAAAGAAATACTGCGCTGGTGTTTTATTATTGCGCTGTTAGGTTTATCTATATTTCCAAGCAGGGATGTTATTAAAGGATCGGTTTGCTTTGGTATTGCCAGCATTATACCGGTTGCTGTTAATAGGATTAAAGGCAGAGCAAAAATTAAACCAAGCAACTTGTGCCAGTCATATAACAAGCCCAGTAAAGAGCTGCGCGCTTTAAACTTTAATGACTTAGCCAATTGCCCTTTTTTAGGCCACCAAGCGCATAGGCCAGATATGAGGAGTATAAGGCTACCTATTCCTATATAGCCTATAACGATTGTACCAGCGCTACCTGCAAGTAACGAGAAGTGTACGTTATAAATCCAGGTAACAAAGTAGTTACCCCATACATCCTGACGTAATATAAGCCTGCCATCAGGGCTTAGCCAAACCATAAGTGGTGCGAAAGCGTGACCCACTGTTTCGTTTGGGTTGTAATATCTTGCGGGAATATAATGTTTATTTTTAGTGCTTTCTAAACGCCACGGGCCTTGTTTATCTGGGTAGTGAGTTTTTAGTGTTTGATATGCGGTATCCCAATTTATAGGCCTCGCTGTTTCTGTACTTAAATTACTTATATTTTCATCTAGTTCGGGGTAATAAACGAGTATAGAACCTGTTAGAGCAATGAGTGCGAGTACACCTCCAATAGATAATCCTAGGTATAAATGTACACGTCTTGCTATTTTTCGCCATGAACCATCAAAACGCATAAAAGAGTGACCATTAAAAATATGCGGTATAGGGAAGGCGCATTGTATCTTTGTTTAATAGAAAAGAGCTGCGACAAAATGTCGCAGCAATAAAGTTAGCTTAGCAAACAAAAACGCCAGCTTTATAGGCTGGCGTTTAAATCAGGCTTGGTAATTAATTATGCTTTTGGGCCTGCATTTTTAATATCATCTGATACATCGTATTTAGCGAAGTTTTCAGTGAAGTCAGCGGCAAGTTTTGCTGCATATTCATTATATTTTGCTTTATCTTCCCATGTATTAATTGGGTTAAGTAGCTTGCTATCCACACCAGGGACTTCCACTGGTACGTCTAGATTTAATACATCGATATGCTGGGTCTCTACATTGGCTAATTTACCAGATACGATTGCATCTATTACAGCGCGGGTAGTTGGAATATCAAAACGCTCACCGGTACCGTATGGGCCGCCTGTCCACCCTGTATTAACAAGGTAAACCTTTGCTCCAAATTCGCGTACACGCTTCATAAGCAGCTCAGCGTAAACACCTGCAGGGCGAGGGAAGAAAGGGGCGCCAAAACACGTTGAGAATGTAGATTCTATATCGCTAGTTGAGCCAATCTCTGTAGAGCCCACTTTAGCCGTGTAACCACTTAAAAAGTGAAAAGCTGCGGCTTCTTCGCTAAGTACAGAAACCGGCGGTAAAACACCGCTCACATCACAGGTTAAAAATACAACAGCTTTTGGCTCGCCAGCACGGTTTTCAACTTTGCGCTTTTCTACGTGCTCTAGCGGGTAAGCAGCACGGCTATTTTGCGTTAAGCTTGTATCGTTAAAGTCAGGTGTGCGTGTTTCATCAAGTACAACGTTTTCTAAAATTGTACCAAAGCGAATAGCATTCCAAATTACTGGCTCATTTTTTTGTGAGAGGTCGATACATTTTGCGTAACAGCCACCTTCGATATTAAATACGCTTCCTGGTGCCCAACCGTGTTCGTCGTCACCAATTAAAAAGCGTGTTGGGTCGGCCGATAAAGTTGTTTTACCAGTACCCGATAAACCAAAGAATAGTGCTGTATCACCCGCTTCTCCTACGTTAGCAGAGCAGTGCATTGGTAATACACCTTTTGCTGGAAGAAGAAAGTTTTGAACGGAGAACATCGATTTTTTCATTTCACCGGCATAACGCATACCAGCAAGTAACACTTTGCGTTGAGCAAAGTTAATAATAACAGTTCCGTCGCTGTTGGTGCCATCACGCTGTGGGTCACAAACAAACGAAGGCACATTCATTACCTGCCATTGGGGTAAATCAGATGCATTATAGTTTTTAGGCTCAATAAACATGTTTTTAGCAAAAATATGGTGCCACGCTGTTTCTGTAGTAACAACTACAGGTAGATAGTGCTCAGGGTCTGCGCCAACTTCTAGGTGAGAGGTGAAGTGGTCATTACTTTGCACATGTGCTTCTACGCGAGCCCATAAAGCGTCAAATTTGTCAGCATCGAATGGGCGGTTTACATTGCCCCATTGGATATCATCTTGCGTTGTTGCTTCTTTTACAATGAAGCGATCTTTAGGAGAGCGACCAGTGCGCTTGCCTGTAATTGCAACAAAGGCTCCATTTGCGGCTAGTGTCCCTTCGCCACGACGAATCGCATGCTCGACAAGTTCAGCTGCGGTTAAATCGACAAAACGTGTTGCGCTTGTAGTCATGTTTATACCTAACTATGTGTGAGAGTTTGAACGGGATAGCTCTGGGTTCTTAGTTCCCTTAAGCTGAAATTATAGTAACAGAAGGATTTGAGATATTCGAGCCTGTAAAGGCCCTAAAAACACATATATTTGCTAAAAAACATGAATAATTTCAATGATACCGGTGTCAGTAAATTAACAAAATTCATGACACCGGTATCATCATTTTATAATATAAAACCGCATATTTTGCGGCTTTATATTTGATTATGAAGTGGGAGGTTAATTAAAAATATTTTTAATATCTTGCTCGTCAAAAACATATTCTTTTAGGCAATAATGGCAGCTAATGTTAACAGCGCCATTTTCAGCAACATCATCAAGTAATGCTTGTTGGCCTACATTAACTAAAGCAGTAATGGTTTTCTCTCTACTACAGCCACATTTAAATGTAATAGCTTGCGGGTCAAATACGCGCGGGTTATCTTCGTGATATAAGCGCGTTAATACGGTATTGGCATCAAGCTCTAATAGCTCTTCGCGTTTAATTGTATCGCTTAAGGCTTCTAAGTGAGTAAAGTCATTAATTGATTTTTGCTTATCAACAGGCAGTACTTGTAAAAACAACCCACAGGCTTTGGCTTTCCCTTCTGTTGTGTCGGTTGCAAACCAAAGGCGTGTTTTTAGCTGTTCTGATTGCTCAAAGTAGCTTTCAATACATTTACTTAATGTATCGTGCTCAAGAGGCACTATGCCTTGATAACGTTCGCCTTTGGTTGGAGTAATGGTGATAACCATATAACCTTTACCTACAAGCTCTTTTACCGTTGTGCCGCTAACCTCGCTTTGCATGCGCGCAATACCACGCATATTTTGTTTATCGTCGCCGTTAATAACAGCGTATTTAACAGGGCCATCGCCTTGTAGCTGAACGGCTATTTCACCCTCAAACTTTAAAGTGGCAGTTAATAAACACGTTGCAACGAGTAATTCACCTAATAATGCTTTAACTGGCTCAGGGTAATTGTGATTAGCTATCATCTCGTTGTAGGCGTGCTCAATTTGAACGAGTTCGCCACGAACATCGAGTTTGTCGAATAAATAACGGTGAAGTAAATCTTGTTGCATGAGCGGCTATACCTAACTTGATTTCATTTTTAAAAGTTCGCGTCGTTGCTTTTTATCGGGCTTTTTATCCGGATGTGGAGCAAAGAAGCTGTTATTTTTGCGTGCGATGGCGTTTTCTTCGCGTTTTGCAATACTTGCATCAGTTTCTTGATACAAGGTCTGTGCAATGGGGGCGCTTTGGCGTTTTTCAAGCACTTTAAGTACCTTGATAAGCTTTTCATCAACGCCTTGGGCAAGTTTTATGGTTGCGCCAACCTCCACAATTTTACTCGCTTTAGTACGTTGCCCATTATAATGTACTTTGCCGCCTTGCACCATTTCGCGTGCAAGCGCACGGGTTTTATAAAAGCGCGCAGCCCATAACCATTTATCTAATCGAACTTTTGGCACACTGTTGTGGTCTGAGTCGGCATTAGTATTATTTTTTTTACTCATTAGGCTTCTTCAATCGACTATTTATATATCGTAAAATTTATCATGAAATCATCGTAGGATGAAGGTATTACGGCGCGTGCTGGTTTTTTAGTCAACATTACATTGTTATATTAATCTGTTTACAAAGTTTAATATTAGTGTGCTTGTTGAATGAAAAATGAAAGGGTACTATGGGTACGCGCTTATGCAGTAAATTAAAATAAGAACATTATTATGGAACAGCAAATTCAACAGCTTAAACAATTTTTAACACGGCTACCCCATGCTAAATTAAGCGCAGTAGTTACGCTGTTAGTCGTTGTTTATCTTGCTTATTTACTCTCAAAATTAGTATGGCTGGTATGGCCACAACCGGTCTCTACACCGCTTACTCCATCTCACTATTCAGCCGCATCGAAGGCTTCTAGTACTACCTCAGTACAAAATATTATAGAGCAATTTTTATTTGGTAAAAAAACTGTAACAAATAAAACTAATACTGCGCAGCAAAACGAAGTAATTAATAATGCGCCAGAAACACGCTTAAGTATTAATCTAACCGGTATTGTTGCTGTAAGTAACGACGATAAGGCAGGTATTGCTATTATTGAGTCACAGGGGCGACAAGTTAGTTACTTAGTTGAAGAGGTTGTACAAGGCACCCGTGCAGAGGTTGCGCAAATACTTCCCGATCGCGTTATTTTAAGTGTAAACGGCCGATTTGAAACGCTAATGCTAGATGGTCTCGACTTTAGTAAAAAAGTGTCTATGCCTGTGCTTGCCGCTCGCGAAGCACAAGACATGGGGCCGCAAAAAATAGAACAAAGCGAGTTGCAAATTAACGCAACCGCTGACCCAGATGTAAAAGAAGCAATAATAGAAACACGAGAAGAGCTACTAAGTGAGCCTGGTAAGTTATTTGATTATATTCGTGTTTCACAAGCAATGAGCGATGGCGAGTTAATCGGCTATCGCTTGAGCCCAGGTAAAGAGCCTGCTCTGTTTAAACAAATGGGCCTACAGAATAATGATTTAGCCGTGGCTATTAACGGCTACCAATTAACAGATTTACAACAGGCAATGGCAGCTATTAATGAGCTGCGTAATACCAGCGATGCCACAATTACGATAGAACGTGATGGTGAGCAAATCGATGTGCAATTTAGCCTGCAATAACTTAGCTTTGGAGTTTTAACATAATGGTTCAGGTGCTACACCTCAAAAAAATTAAAAAAGGGTTAGCTAAGTACGCAGCGCTTTTTTTAGCAGCCAGTATTCCGTTGTCGGTTTCAGCTGTTGAATATGCTGCAAACTTTAAAGGCACAGATATCAACGAGTTTATAAACATTGTTGGTAAAAACCTTAATAAAACAGTGATCATTGACCCAAATGTGCGCGGTAAAGTAAACGTACGCAGTTATGAGTTAATGGATGAAGCGCTGTACTACCAATTTTTCTTAAATGTACTCGAAGTGTATGGCTACTCAGCAGTAGAAATGGACAACGGTATTATCAAGATTGAAAAAAGCTCTGACGCTAAAAAATCAAATGTGCCGCTAATTACAGAAAACAGCGCTGCATCGGGCGATATGATGATCACCCGTGTGGTACGCGTTAAAAATGTAAGTGTTCAAGAGCTTGGTCCATTAGTACGTCAATTTAGCGACCAAAAAGACGGTGGCCATGTAGCAAACTTTAATGCTGCCAATGTCATGATGCTTACTGGCCATGCAGCGTCGGTTAATCGCTTAGTAGAAATTATTCGCTCGGTAGATCAAGCCGGTGATAAGCGTGTAGATATTGTTAAGCTTAAATATGCAACAGCAGATGATGTAGTATCGGTTGTTGAAAATATTTACAAAGACAGCGGTAAAGGCAGCGTTCCTGAATTTTTGATCCCTAAGGTAGTTGCCGATGGCCGTACTAATAGCGTAATAGTAAGCGGTGAAGGGCAAGCCCGTACCCGTGCTATAGAACTAATTAAGCGCCTAGATGGCGAACTTGAAAGCCAAGGTAATACCAAAGTATTTTACTTAAACTACGCCAAAGCAGAGGATTTAGTAAAAGTACTGCAAGGCGTAAGTAAAACGCTTGCAGAAGATGGCCAAGGCACAAGTAAAACTCGCACAAACAATAAAAACGATGCCAGTATTGAAGCTCACCCTGACTCAAACTCATTAGTTATTACAGCACAGCCCGATACCATGCGCTCATTAGAGACCGTGATTGATAGGCTCGATATTCGCCGTGCGCAAGTACTTGTAGAAGCGATTATTGTTGAAGTAATGGAATCGGATGGCGTTAACTTAGGTACGCAATGGATTTCAGAAGATGGCGGTATGTTGCAGTTTAATAATGGCTCAACTGTGCCTGTAGGCTCATTAGCGGTTGCAGGTATTCAAGCGCAAGACACAACCACTACTCAAACAGTAATAGGCTCAGAAAGTGGCTTAGTTACCAGTTACGATGAAACGTCAGAAGGTGATTACACCGCGCTTGCTTCATTATTAAGCGGTGTTAATGGCTTAGCGTTTGGTCTAGTTAAAAACGACTGGGGTGCAATTATTCAGGCCGTTTCAACTGACACTAACTCAAACATACTTGCTACACCTTCAATTACCACCATGGATAACGAAGAAGCGTCGATGATAGTGGGTCAAGAAGTGCCCATTATTACTGGTTCGCAAACAGGCAGTAATAACGATAATCCATTTCAAACCATTGAACGCCAAGAGGTGGGTGTAAAACTAAAAGTAACCCCACAAATTAACGATGGCTCAGCAGTACAATTATTAATTGAACAAGAAGTATCGAGTGTAAGTGGTGCAACCGCTGTCGATATTTCTGTTAATAAGCGCGCCATTACCACAACCGTTATGGCTGATGATGGCGGTATGGTTGTGTTAGGCGGCTTAATTGATGAAGACGTACAAGAGAGTGTATCTAAGGTACCAATTTTAGGTGATATCCCAATTTTAGGTCACTTATTTAAGTCAACTAATACGACCAAACGTAAGCGTAATCTTATTGTATTTATTCGTCCAACTATTATTCGCGATGGCGTTAATATGAATAAGTTAAGCTTTAATAAGTATAACTTTATCCGTGGCGAGCAAATGAAAGAGAAAGAAGATGGCATAGAGCTTATGCCAAATTCAGATGTTCCTTTACTCCCATCTTGGGATGATGAGCTTATTCTGCCACCAACTTATGAAGAGCACTTAAAAGCATTGAGCTCTAAAGAACGTGCAGAGCGTGAAGATGACTAGCGCAATAGAACAAATAAACGAAGACGTGGTTCATCGTAGTGATGAAACACGCTCTGAGGAGTTACTTACAAGTAACGATTTAGTTGAGTTGCCTCCAAAGCGTTTACCTTTTTCGTATGCGCGCAGAGCGGGTGTACTGCTTAGTAAAAATAATGAACAGCAAGTTGTGTATTACCGCGGCGAGCTAGATGTTGAAGTATTGCTAGAAGTGCGTCGCATTGCAGGTAAAGGCTTTACCCTAGAGCAGTTAGCTGACGATAAATTTGAGTTACTATTAGAGGCTGCGTATCAGCGCGACAGCTCTGAAACACAACAAATGATGGAAGATATTGGTAATGAGGTCGATTTATTCTCCCTTGCCGATGAGCTCCCACAAACCGAAGATTTATTAGCCGGCGATGATGATGCGCCTATCATCAAACTAATCAACGCCATGTTAAGCGAAGCAATTAAAGAAGGTGCATCCGATATACATATCGAAACCTTTGAGCAAGAGCTCGTGATTCGCTTTAGGGTTGATGGCGTATTAAAAGAAGTGCTTAAACCTAATCGTAAGCTTGCTTCGTTACTCGTTTCGCGTATTAAGGTAATGGCGAAACTAGATATAGCAGAAAAACGTATTCCGCAAGATGGTCGTATTAGCCTGCGTATTGCAGGGCGTGCAGTAGATGTACGTGTATCTACCATGCCATCTAGCTTTGGTGAGCGTGTAGTATTGCGTTTACTTGATAAAAACAATGCCCGCTTAAACCTTGAAGATTTAGGCATGACGCCGCAAAATCGAGAGTTGTTTGCTGATTTAATTAGTAAACCACACGGTATTATTTTGGTTACAGGCCCAACGGGTTCTGGTAAAAGTACCACCTTATACGCCGGTATGAGCCAAATAAATTCTCGCGATCGTAATATTTTAACGGTAGAAGACCCAATAGAGTACGAAATTCCGGGGATTGGCCAAACACAAGTAAACACCAAAGTAGATATGACCTTTGCCCGCGGGCTTCGTGCAATATTACGTCAAGATCCCGATGTTGTAATGGTCGGTGAAATACGTGACCTTGAAACCGCGCAAATTGGCGTGCAAGCATCGCTTACAGGTCACTTAGTTATGTCTACGCTACATACCAACACCGCCTCGGGCGCAATTACCCGCATGGAAGACATGGGTGTAGAACCATTCTTGCTGTCATCGTCATTGTTAGGCGTGCTGTCGCAGCGCTTAGTACGTACTTTATGTAATAGCTGTAAAGAAGGTCACACTGCTGATGAACGTGAGTGTGAGCTGCTAGGTGTACCGTTTGATAGCGCACCTACAATTTACCGCGCAGTAGGGTGTGAAGAGTGTAACTTTAATGGTTACCGCGGCCGTACTGGTATTCATGAATTACTCGTGGTTGATGAAGAAATACGCGAAATGATCCACAGCGGTAAAGGCGAGCAAAGTGTTGAAAAATACATTCGCCAAAAAAGCCCAAGCATACGCCAAGATGGCTGTAGCCGCGTACTGGCAGGCAAAACAACCCTTGAAGAAATTCTACGCGTTACCCGTGAGGAAGCCTAACCATGGCGGCGTTTGAATACCGTGCCCTTGATGGCCGAGGGAAAGAACAAAAAGGCATTTTAGAAGCCGATACAGCTAAGCAAATTCGCCAAGCGCTGCGCGAAAAAAAACTTACGCCGCTTGAAGTTGTCCCTGCAGCAGAAGGGGAAAAACAAGTTAGTGGCGCAAAAACGCCGCTATTAAGTCGTTTTTTTAAACCCAGCGTATCAACCTCCGATTTAGCCCTTATTACGCGCCAGCTTGCGACGCTCATTCAATCGGCATTGCCAGTTGAAGGGGCTGTCATGGCGGTGGCAGAGCAATGTGAAAAGCCTCGCTTAAAACGTATGCTTATGTCGGTACGTTCAAAGGTAGTAGAGGGTTATACACTGGCCGATGGCATGAGTGAATTTCCACATGTATTTGACGATTTATACCGAGCAATGGTAGCCGCAGGTGAAAAATCAGGGCACCTTGACCAAGTATTAAATCGCCTTGCCGATTACACCGAGCAGCGCCAACACATGCGCAGCCAAATTACTCAAGCCATGGTTTATCCTACCATTTTGGTTATTTTTGCTATTGGTATTGTTTCGGTTTTACTCGGTACCGTAGTGCCTAAAATTTTAAAAACCTTCGAAAAAACTAAGCAAGTACTGCCTTGGACGACCGAATGGGTTATGGCAGGCAGCCACTTTGTACAAAATTATTGGTTTATAAGTTTGTTAGTCATTACTGCGCTGGCAGTAGGCATTAAACATGCACTTAAACAACCTAAAATTCGCTTTTGGTGGGACGACCGCGTACTGCACATGCCTGGTTTTGGTAAAGTAGCGCGGGGTATTAATACCGCGCGTTTTGCACGTACGCTCAGTATTTTATCGTCAAGCTCAGTGCCACTACTTGAAGGAATGCGCATATCGGGTGGTGTATTAGCGAATAAAAAAATGAAAAAATCGGTGGCAGATGCTGCCGATAGAGTCAGTGAAGGTGCAAGCCTAAGAGCGGCTTTACAGCAAACCAAATTGTTTCCGCCGATGATGCTGCACATGATCGCCAGCGGTGAAAAATCAGGTGAGCTAGAACAAATGTTAGAGCGCGCGGCTAATAACCAAGACCGTGAGTTTGAAAGCATGGTAAACGTATCATTAAAATTATTAGAGCCAGCAATGATTGCCTCAATGGCGGTGATTGTTTTGTTTATAGTAATGGCTATTTTACAGCCAATAATGGCAATGAATAAAGCGGTAGGACTTTAAGCTTTAAGGGGTTAGCTAAGTTAGTATTTACTTAGATGACGCCAAATTAAATTATGTTTTTGGAAAATGAGGTATTTACGTGAATAAACAATCAGGTTTTTCTTTACTCGAAGTAATGGTGGTATTGGTTATTATCGGGATGATTATGTCAATTGTGGCGCCTAATATTATGGGCCAACAAGAAGAAGCTGCTATCGATAAAGCACATCTAGATATTCAACAGCTTGAAGATGCAATGAGCTTATACAAGCTTAAAAATAAAAGCTACCCAAGCACAGAGCAAGGCTTAGAAGCATTGGTCAATAAAACCAGCATTGAGCCAATTCCTAAGCGTTTCCCTGATGGTGGTTTTGTAAATGAATTACCAGAAGATCCATGGGGCAACCCGTACCAGCTAATTAGCCCAGGTGAAATTGGCAAGTTTGATATTTTTTCGATGGGACCTGATGGCGAAGCCGGTACCGATGATGATATTGGCAACTGGAACGAAGACGAGCAATAAATGCGACTTAACCAAGCAGTATGGTTAAATACGATTGCACGAGGCTTACTATGCAAGTAAGCCTTAATCGTATGCGCGCCCACCACCGTGGGTTTAGCTTAATAGAAATTTTAGTGGTACTTACTATTATCGCATTTGCGACCAAAATGGTGGTATACAGCTTAGAAGGCGGTGCCGAAGATGAGCTTGATACACAAGCGCTTAGGCTGCATACCACCATTAACATGGCCTCTGAATTTGCTATTTTAAATCAAATAGAACTTGGCTTAATGGTTGAAGAAAACACCCTTGAGTTTCTAGTATTTGATGGCGAAAAATGGATTACCTTTGACCGCGAAGATCTTTACAAGCCTATTGAGCTGGATGAACGGTTAAAACTCACGCTCAATTTAGAAGATTTAGCCTGGTCACAAGAGAACTTACTTGAGCAAGCAAATTGGCGTGAACTAATGAGCGGCGGCGATGACGATAGCTTATTAGAGCTTGAAAAACTAAAAATACCGCAAGTCCTTATTTTATCATCTGGCGAGGTCAGCGCCTTTCAGCTTATTGTTGAATTAAAAGAGCAAAGCGAGCCTGTGTATTACATTGAAGGGGAATTTACAGCCCCTGTTAATTTGCGAAAAGAGCCATAATAATGAGGCTAAATAAAGGCTTTACCTTACTCGAAGTGCTTGTAGCGTTAAGTATTTGTGCTATGGCTGGGATTGCAGCTATGCAAGCAACCGGCGAGCATATAAATCATTTAACAACACTTGAAGAGCAAACATATGCATCGTGGGTGGCAGAAAATGTGCTTGTGGTGCAGCGTAGTAAAGGTAAAGACTGGCAGGCTAAAAATGGCGCGCGCGGCAGCGAAGTAATGGCGGGCGTTGAGTGGTTTTGGAAGCAAGAAATAGCAAAAACTGCAGACAAAAGCTTTGTAAAAGTGACCATAAATGTTTTTAGCGACGAAAAATACGAGCAATCGGTGTACGAGCTTTCAACTTATTTAAATAAAGGTAGCTAATAAGTGAAGCAGCGCGGATTTACATTAATCGAAGTATTAGTTGCTATGGCTATTTTAGCGGTGGTGATTATGGCTACTCACCAAATTTTAGACTCAACCACCAAAGCAAAAGAAGCGTCTGATGAAAAAATAGCGGAGCTTAACGGCCTACAAACCGCATTTAGGTTAATGGATCAAGACTTTAGCCAAATGACTCAGCGCACTGTACGTAATGAAGCCGGTGATGCGCAAGAGCAATACTTACTAGCAGGGCGTTATATATTAGAAAGCCAATACGATGGTATTGCGTTTGTACGTGATGGCTGGGTAAACCCAATCAACTTGCTGCCTCGCTCTGAGTTACAAGCCGTAGGGTATAGAGTGCTTGATGACAATTTAGAGCGTGTATACAGAGTGTATGTAGATCAGCTTGATAATATGGAGCCGCGGGTACAAGTTGTTTTAAAAGGTATTGAAGAGCTTAAATTTGAATTTTTAGATGCCAACAACGAATGGCAAGAGCAATGGCAAATAAAAGCCTTACCTAAAGCGGTTGCGGTTACTTTACAACAAATTGAGGCAGAGCCTATTCGTCGTGTTTTTTTAGTACCCGGGCAGGGCAAAAACAGCGGGGAGAGTAATTAATGAATAAGCGCGAATCACGCGGTGCCGCATTAGTTATTGTGCTGTTTATTGTTGCACTGGCCGCGATATTAGCCGTAGAAATGAGTGCTAATTTAATGGTGCAGGTTCAAAAAAGCACTAACCTGCAAGGGCATCAACAAGCAAAGTGGTATGCCTACGGCGGTGAAGAGCTGGCAATAAAGGCACTAAAGTTAAGTAAAGACGATGATCCTGACAAAACCTCGTTAGATCAGGTTTGGGCCACGCAAGGCGACACCCAATACCCTGTAGATAACGGTACTCTAAGCGGTAAAATTACTGACTTACAGGCGTGTTTAAATTTAAATGCATTAGGGGAAGTGCCAGACCCAAACTCTACCAGCAAAACCAACCCTGCTCATAAAGCACTCTTTGCATTATTAGAAAACATTGAAGATTTACCTGCCGAGGAAAGCGAAGAAGCAATGGCAGACAGTGTATTTGACTGGCTTGATGAAAACAGCATTACCTATCGTTCAGGCGCTGAAGAAGACGAGTATTTATCGCGTGATTACCCTTATATGAGCGCAAATAGTTTATTTGCATCACCTTCTGAGTTGCGTTTGGTAAAAGGTTTTAATCCGCTCGTAATGGAAAAAGTATTACCTTTTGTGTGTGTTATTCCGGGGTCTCCCTTATTATCGATTAACGTTAATACGTTACTTCCCGAACAGGCACTTATTTTAAGTGCCATGATTGACGAATTATCGTTATCGGGCGCAGAGGCCGTTATAGCAGCTCGCCCTGAAACCGGATTTGATAGCGTGGATGAATTTTTTTCCGAGGTACAGCAGCAAGGCGGTACAAATTTAGATTCGGTTAAAGAACTATTTAGTATTAACAGCGAATATTTTAAATTACAAACGCAGGCGACATTTGTCGATTTGCGTTTTTCGATGACCACATTACTTCATGCCAAAAATGGCGAAGTAACGATACTGGCGCGAAAATTTGGAGGCGTACAGTGACAGAAATACTGCTGATCCGCACGGGTCAAACAGAGCAAGATAAATTAAATTGGTTAATTTATTCACCACAAGAACAAGAAATAATTGCCAGTGGGGAATTAACCGATGCAAGCCGTTTAAGTGAGCTAAGTGAAAAAGCGCAAACCCGCGAGGTAGTGGTATTACTGCCTAGCGATCAGGTGCAGCTTAAAACAGTGGCGTTGCCGACTAAGTGGAATCGTAAGTTAGAGCAAGCGTTGCCATACATGCTTGAAGAAGATATTGCGTGCGATATAGACGAGCTATTTGTCGCAATTGGCGAGCCCACTATGATTAATGAGCAGCATGCAATTAAAGTTGCCTTAACAGACCGCGAGTGGTTTGAGGCTTGGCTTGCTTTATTTTCAGAGCATAACTTGGCGGTATACACCATTTTACCTGATGCCCTGCTACTGCCTACAGCCGACGATGATACATTAACCGCCATAGAGCTTAATAATCAGTGGTTATTTAAAAGAGGCGATTGGCATATTAGTGCCGTTGAGAATAGCTGGCTAAGGGATTACTTAAGTGCACTTGGCGAGCCGAGCGTAAAGCACTATAGCCCGGCTAATCAGTTTCCTGAAAGTATTAACCTAATTTCGCAAGCAAGCGACTACGATTTACCATTGGCCTTATTTGCTAAACAACTTCCCAGCGTTAAATTTAATTTACGCCAAGGTATGTACCAGCTTAAAAAGAAAAGTGCACTGTGGTGGGGTTATTGGAAGGGCGCAGCCATTATTACCGGTGTTGCTTTATTTGCTACCATTGCAATAAAGCTTGTTGAACTAAATCAACTTAACTCGCGTGTTGAGCTTGCTAAAGCCCAGGTAGTGGATAGATACCAAAAAGCATTTCCCGGAACTAAAGTACGTCCTAACTTAATTAAAAGCCAAATCAGGGGCGCGCTTAAAACCATTAATGGCGAAAGTGAAGCCGGGTTTTTAGATTTGACCAGCCAATTGGTTGGCGTGTTTTCGCAAGTAAGCGAATTTACGCCAGAAACCCTACGTTACGATAAACGCCGTAATGAGCTGCGAATACGCGCACGCGCAAAAGACTTTCAAACGTTTGGTAAAGTAAAAAGTATACTTGAGCAACAAGGGTTAACGGTTGAGCAAGGGTCGTTAAATAACGATGGCGATTTTGTAGTAGGCGAAATTAAACTGCGAGGTGCAGTATGAAAAAGCAAATAATGCAATACTGGCGCTCTTTAAAAGAGCAGGAGCAGCAATTGATTATGGTTGCTGGTGGTATATTTGTTATTTTTGTTTTAGTAATGGGGATTTTTAGACCTCTAAATAACGCTATAGATAAAGCCAAAAAGTCGTACGTCACTCAGCAAGAGCTGCTCGTATGGGTTGATGAAAGCATAGTAAAGTTAAAAGCGGCGGGTAACACGCAGGCAATTAGCAATCAAAATATTAGCCAAGTGGTTAATTCAACGCGTAGTCGCTATCGTATTACTATTAGTAAAATGCAGCCTAACGATAACTCGTTACGTTTAACGCTTGATTCGGTAGAGTTTAATCAATTAATAGAATGGTTAGACGAACTGGTTAATCAGCATGGCTTAACAGTAGAGAACCTTGATTTAAGCAAAGATGATAAATCAGGGTTTGTACGTGTAAGCCGCTTAGTACTAGAGAAGTAATTAATGAAAAAAATAATAATATTATCAGTGGTATTTTTTATTAGTTTTATTGTGTTTTGCATAATGAAATTACCAGCGGCCATTGCGTTAGACCTAGCTAAGCCGTACTTACCAAAGCAGCTTGAAATAGGGCAAACCGTAGGGAGTGTATGGCAAGGTCAAATGATGCAAGTGCGCTATCAAGACGAGCAGCTAAATAATGTACGCTGGGATATTGCTGGCTGGCAGTTATTTACGGGTAATTTAAATGCTAACTTAAAATTTGGTAATCCGCGTGAGCGTAGCGATATTTCGGGCTATGCTGATGTGAATTACGGATTATTTAATAATGTGGTTAAAGTTACCGATGGTATAATTCGCTCGACCGTAGAGCGTGCCATGCAACGTATTGCACTACCTATACCAGCTACGGCTAAAGGTCGAGTCATTTTAGAGCTTAACGAGTACACCTCAGGTGTGCCTTATTGTGAGTCATTAAAAGGCGAGATTGCTAGCCCAAATATAGATGTTAAAGGCTTTAATGGCTGGTTTAATATAGGGCCACTGAGTGGCATGTTAAGCTGTAAGTCGGGCGATATAGCTATTTTGGTCGACCCAGATAACACGTTAGGTCTTGAAGCCGACGCAACACTTAAAGCTAACTTTGACTTTAAAGTAGCAGGCTATGTTAAACCTGATGCCAGCTTACCAAAAGATGTACACGACGCGGTTAAGTTTTTAGGCCGCCCCGATGCACAGGGCCGCTACCCACTAAATTTTTAATGTAATAAAAGAGATTTAATGCAATTACCACAGTTTAACGAGCAACACGCACAGCAATTAAGTGCATTTTTAAGTACTCAACCTCAGGCTATGTCATTAACACAAAGCCAAGGCTATCTATTTGGGGTTATTTGTTCGCCAAGCCCATTAGAAGTTCACCAGTGGTTAGCGCATATTGTGCCTAATACGGCTAACGATTTAGACGAAGAAATACTATTTTTATTTATGGCGTTATACCATCAAATTAGTGAGCAAGTATTTGAAACCGGTTACAAGTTACCCGCCAATTTTGACCTAGACTATACCCAAGCGTGGAGTGAAGGTTTTTTACGTGCTACTCAAGAATACGCACAACCTCTATTAACAGCTCCCGCTTTAGAGCCTCAGTACAAAGAAGCACTAGAGAGTGCGCTAAGTACGCTTAGCTTTTTTGCTGTTGATGAGCAAGCAAGAGTGCAAATTGCGCAGCAAAATAGCATGACACTCGAAGCTTTATATCAGTATCAGTACGAATCAATGGGCGACTTTGCATTAGGTTTTGCCGAGCTTATTGAAGTGGTAGCCATAAACAGTGGGCTGATTACAGATGAAGGGTGGGAAGAGTAGCCTTTAGGTGTATTAAACGGCGCTTAGGATAATTAAGCGCCAAGTTCTAAAATAATATCAGTGCAGCCTTTTTTACACTTAACAACGCCTTTACCCGGCTCGCTGGTGGCTAAATCGAGTGTTAACACCTCGCCGCACTGCTCACAATGCAAGGTTTTTCCTTGCGATAGCTTTTTAAGTATTGTGCGCTGTTTATGAAAAGAGTCACTCGCTTTTTTGTTTAACTGCGAAAAATCCACTACTTAGCTCTCTTTTGTTCTAATGCATCCGATACAATTTTACACACTGTATTTAAACGCTCTTCGTAAAAATATAAATTTAGGTCGCGCTCACGGCAATAACGTAAATGAAATAACTGCACTGAATCATCAGTGGTAAAGGTTTTTTCAATATATTCGTGTTCAGACTCAGAGAGCTTTAACGCACTGCTAATGCGGTTTTTAGCCATATTGGCTGCTGGGCTACGGTTTATTTTGCTCGCATCACTTAAAAAACCCACACCTTCACCTAATAGCTTTTCGCGGGGCTCTTTAACTAATGGGTGATCAATAGTAAAAAACGCAAGGATCAGAATGACCAATATAATAAACTTTTTCATGAATGCGTAAACCTTGATCTTAATGGGGTAAATTTAGCAAGCAGTGTAATAAACTGCATTTTAAAAGCAAGTAACTGAGATGAATAAATTATTAGCAATCTATACCTGTAATTTTAGCCAGTATTGTTATAATAGCCAACAGCAGTTAGATATTTCTGAAATATCTGAAAGTATTCAAACAGCTGATTATTTAAACTAATCACATTTACCATTAACGAACTACAGTTACAGTATAGAATACGCACATATTGCTACGTTTTTATTTCCAAGCGGCGTTGAGGAACTTCGATGGACAAGCAAATTAAAGTAAAGAATATACCTGCAGAGGTTAAAATCCAACAACCGGATTTAAGCCGTCAAGACGACAGGTTTAACCCACGTAACCGAATTTATGTTCGCGCAGTAAAAGGGCTTCATCAGTTACTTAGACAGCGTATAGGCTTTTTAGGCATGCTTGCCTTTATGCTTTTGCCTTGGATAAATTTTAATGGCCAGCAAGCTGTGTTATTTGATTTAGTTGGCCAAAAGTACAATATTTTTGGGCTAACGCTGTGGCCGCAAGATTTCACTATATTAGCCTTTATATTTATGTTGGCCGCGTTTGCACTCTTTTTGGTTACTACCTTTTATGGCCGAGTATGGTGTGGCTATACCTGCCCGCAAACTGTATGGACCTTTATATTTATTTGGTTTGAAGAAAAGTTTGAAGGCACAGCGAATCAGCGTAAAAAGCTAGATCAACGCCCGATGGACTTTGATAAGTTTTGGCGAAAAACAGCAAAGCACACCAGTTGGGTTTTATTTGCCCTATATACGGCGATTTCGTTTGTCGGATACTTTACGCCTATCCGTGAATTACTCCCTGACTTTGTTACCTTTAATGTAGGTGGTTACGCGCTGGTAAGTATTATTTTCTTTGCAGCGTGTACTTACGCTAATGCAGGGTGGATGCGTGAAATTATGTGTTTACACATTTGCCCCTATTCACGTTTTCAATCAGCTATGTTTGATAAAGACACTTACACCGTAACGTACGATGAAAAACGCGGCGAAAGCCGAGGCCCACGCTCGCGTAAAATTGCCCACGAAGATTTAGAAATGGGCGATTGCATAGACTGTAACTTGTGTGTGCAGGTGTGCCCTACAGGGATAGATATTCGTAATGGTTTGCAAGCCGAGTGTATAAACTGTGGCGCATGTATTGATGCCTGCGATGGTGTAATGGATAAAATGGATTATCCGCGGGGTCTTATTTCTTATACTACAGAGCGTAATCTCGAAACACCTGAAAATAAAACCAACCCACTGCGAGCTAAAATCATAGGTTACACGGTCATACTGGTGGTGCTTACCAGTGCGCTGGTGGCTAACATTGCATTTAGAAAGCCTATGGACTTTGACATAATACGAGACCGTAACCAACTGTATCGTGTTGACTTTAATGGCTTGGTAGAAAACACCTATACATTAAAAGTAATCAACAAGGCGCAGTACGAGCAAACCTTTAATATTGATGTTCAAGGCCTTGAAAACTTTAAGTACATTGGCAAGCAAACATTTACAGTGCAAGCAGGGCAATCGCATAATGTGCCACTTTCAATTGTGATGGACCCGTATGATTTAAAAGCGCCAATGACGGAGTTTAACTTTGTACTTTCACCGGTTAATGACCCCGATGAAAGCATATCGCAACCGAGTAACTTTTTTAAAGCGCGATAAACACACTAACAAAAGCGGGGTAACCCGCTTTTTACATTAAGAAGCCCATGAGTAAATTTAGTTTTGAAGATTTAACGCCCGACTTAATTCTCGATGCGATAGAAAGCGTTGGTATATATGCAGAGTCAGGTTTATTAGCACTTAATAGCTACGAAAACAGAGTCTACCAATTTAAGGCGGAAGATGGCCTGCGCTACGTTGTTAAGTTTTACCGACCAGAGCGCTGGAGCAAAGCGCAAATACAAGAAGAGCACGACTTTGCATTTGAATTAGCTGAGGCCGAAGTACCCGTTGTTGCACCCATTAAGCACAACGGAGAAAGCTTATTTGAGCACCAAGGTTATGTATTTGTGTTATTTCCAAGTGTAGGCGGGCGACAATTTGAAGTTGATAACCTGGATCAACTTGATGTAATGGGTCGTTTAATTGGCCGTATGCATCAGGTGGCTAAAAGCAAACCATTTGAGCACAGACCTACTTTTAGCTGCGAGGAATATTTGCATACAGCTAAAGTTCATCTGCAAAAAAGTAATTTGGTACCTATGGGGATCAGCACGGCTTTTTACACCATATTGGACTTGGTTATTGAACAAGCGCAAGCACAGTATAAAAATGTGCAAGAGATCCGCTTACATGGTGATTGCCACGCAGGTAACATTTTGTGGGCAGGCGAAGCACTTATGTTTGTTGATTTAGATGACGCTCGTCAGGGGCCGGCCATTCAAGATTTATGGATGATGCTCAGTGGCGATCGTCAAACACAGCTGTTACAGTTAGACACCCTTGTAAATGCGTATGAAGAGTTTTGTGATTTTGACCACACTCAACTCAAATTAATTGAACCGCTTCGTGCAATGCGTATTATTCACTATATGGGTTGGGTAGCTAAACGATGGAGTGATCCTGCGTTCGTACGGAACTTTTCATGGTTTGCTGAAGACAAATACTGGGAGCAACAAATTTTAGCGCTTAAAGAGCAGTTTGCAGCACTGCAAGAAGCTCCGCTGAAGTTATTGCCATAAAATTTTATTTAAAAAGTACACGAGATACCAATGCTTAAAAAATTGAAACTGAGCCTACTACTTTTATGTTTACCATTTGCAGCCCTTGCTGCACAGTTTGAAGCCGATAACCAGTATACTGTTATTGATGTAGAAAAAAGCGCAGAGCCGCAAGTAACCGAATTTTTCTCGTTTTACTGTCCGCATTGTTTTAAATTTGAGCCTGTTGCAAAGGCAATTGAAAAAAGCCTACCTGAGGGCACTGAATTTATAAAAAATCACGTTAACTTTTTAGGTGGTGTATCTCCACAGGCGCAAAGCAACTTAAGCTACGCCTACTTAATTGGTAAAAAGCACGGTCAAGCACAAAGTATCAGCGACCAAATTTTTAAAAGTATTCATGTACAGCGCGCACCTTTAACGCAAATGAAAGACGTTAAAAAGTTGCTTGAAGTTAACGGTATCGATAGTGCAACGTTTGATCAAGACATTGCCAGCATGCCAATTATTTCAGCTGAGCGTGCCATGCAAGATAAACAAAACAAATATTCAAAACTAGGTGCGCTAACAGGTGTGCCTACCTTTATCGTAAACGATAAGTATAAAATAAACATTAACACCATTAATAACCAGCAAGAACTGAATGAGTTAGTTGCTTTTTTACTAACACTTTAATCTCGGAGAACAATAACAATGATCAAATTAGTTAAAGCAGGTTTACTTGCATTACTACTGCCTATGGCTGCGAGCAGTGTAGCCGCCACTTATGAAGAAGGCGTACATTACGATGTAGTTGCAGAGCGCGCGACTAAAAAGCCAGAAGTAAAAGAGTTTTTCTCATTTTATTGCCCTGCTTGTAATAACATGGAAGCGTTAATTGGTGAGTTTAAGCCAAAGTTAGACAAAGACGTTAAATTTAAAAAGAGTCACGTTGATTTTGTCGGTGTTCGCGATCCAGAAAACCAACAAATGATGAGCCAAGCGCTAGCAACCGCGGAAGTACTTCCGCAAAAAGATAAAATTGTTGCGGCTATTTTTAATCACATTCACACTAAGCGCGCTAAATTTAACGAGCTTGCAGATGTAAAAGATGTGTTTGTAGCGCAAGGTGTTGATGGCGATAAGTTTGATAAACTATACAAAAGCTTCTCGGTACGTACTTTAAGCTCTAAAATGAAGCGTGACCAAAATTACTTTAAAGAAAAAGGCGCGCTACGTGGCGTACCAACCTTTATCGTAAATGGTAAATACAAATTAAATCTAGGGCGTGAGTCTGGTATTACCGCGCCAGAAGATATTAGTAAATTAATTAACTATTTAGCGAACAAGTAAGATTTGCTAAAACAAAAAAAGCTCCGTAAGGAGCTTTTTTTGTTTATAGGGATATAGCAATGGAAAAAGTATTAATATCGAGTTGTTTATTTGGCTTACCTGTTCGATACGATGGTAAAAGCCAAGCATTATCGCACCCGCAAATTAATGTATGGCGTAAAGAAAATAGGTTAGTTATGTTTTGTACTGAGGTGGCTGGTGGATTGCCAACACCTAGAGCATCAGCAGAGATAAAACAAGGCAGAGTAGTAACGAGCACTTATGAGGATGTAACTAAAGAATTTAAATCAGGTGCAGCTAAAGCCCTAGACTTATGTAATGAGCATGCAATTCGTTTTGCTTTACTTAAAGAGTCGAGCCCTTCGTGTGGTAGAAATACAATTTACGATGGTAGCCATAGTGGGGTAAAAGTACAGGGCATGGGCATGACTGCTAAGTTGCTGATGGAGCATCAAATTGAAGTGTTTAGTGAAAATCAAATACCAGCACTTATAAAGGTGCTGGCATTATAATATTAACTCACTATTTTCTTTGTAAGAAAACACCCGATTCTATGTGATGCGTATAAGGGAACTGATCAAATATCGCAAAGCGCTTAACATTGTGAGTACGGGTTAAATGATCTAAATCGCGCTCAAGCGTTTCTGGGTTGCACGATATATAAATAATGTTCTCGTAGTTGGCCACTAAGTCACAGGTAAGGGTATCCATACCTGCGCGTGGAGGGTCGACTAAAATAGTTTGACAATCGTAACTTTTTAAATCTATCCCCTCTAAACGCGAAAAGGTACGTTCGCCATTCATTGCCTGGGTAAACTCTTCACTCGACATACGAATTATATCTAAGTTATCTACCTTATTTTTAGCAATGTTGTATTGCGCCGAATGCACAGAAGACTTAGATATTTCAGTAGCCAATACGCGATTAAACGAACCCGCCAATGCAATAGAGAAATTACCATTACCACAGTAAAGTTCCAGCAGGTCATTACTCAGTGGTTTACATAAGTCTTGTGCCCACTCCAGCATTTTTATATTCACTTTAGCATTAGGTTGCGTAAAGCTATTTTCTACTTGTTGATAAATAAGCTCCTGGCCGTTTACGGTTAAACGCTCAGTAACAAAATCATTGCCTAGTACTTCTTTTTGTTTGCGCGCACGACCGATAAAGTCAATGTTGTATTTGCTGCTCAGTTTTTCTTTCAGGGCTTTTATTTCAGTCAGCCACTGATCATCGAGTGGTTTGTGATAAAGCAAGCTTACTAAAATCTCGCCACTTAATGACGATAAATAATCGATTTGAAACAGCTTACGACGTAATACTTCACACGACTTTAAATTATCAATCATCACCTGCATAACTTCACCAACTAAGGGCGCGGCAGGGTCAAAGGTGTCGACGCGAATTTTTTCTTTCGTGGCCTGATCAAACATAATATGAAATAGATCATCCCCATCGTGCCATACTCTAAATTCAGCACGTTGGCGGTAGTTAATTGGCTCTGAGCTAAACACCTCTAACGCTTGCACACCAAATCGCTTAAATTGCGACGTAATACGCTGCTCTTTTTCATTTAGCTGCGTATCGTACTGTGTGGTATCTATTTTAATCACTGCCATTAATGCTACTACCTTATCTATGAGATCTATTTATCGGCGCTATTGTAGGGAGCGAGCAGTATTTGTCTAGTTTTGCTGATAATAAAGTTGCTGTTTTTTTAAACATGTACTTTAGTTTTGTCACTATTAGCCGATAATAAGCTAAGTACGTAACGGAGGTGGATCATGAAAATCGGTAATTATGGCTATACGCCAAACAACAACGTAAACAAATTCAGTAATAAAGAGGCGCTACAGCAGCCAACTATCCATTCTCCGCAAGAAAGTTCATTACAGCGAGGCAGAGAACTTGCTGCAAAAGTGCTTGGCGACAAAATGGCAGAGCAACTAGGTTTACCTGTTGAGCAAAAACAAGCCGATAAACCTTTATTCGATTTTGATGAAATAGTAAAAAATGTACTCGACTTTGTATCTGGCGCAGTTAATAAAGCCAAAGCCAATGGTGCCGATGACGATAAATTAAAAAATATGTTAGATGATGCGCGCACAGGTGTTCAAACCGGTATAGACGAAGCGGTTGATGAGCTAAAAGGCACCGGTGTATTTAACGAAGAAATGCAAGAGGGCATCGACAAGTCAAAAGAAGGCATTTTTGAGGGGCTTGATGAGTTTGAGCAAACCCTATTTAACCCACAAGCGGCCAGTGTTAGCGTAAGCCAAGCACAATATGTAAGTATGAGCAGCAATGCCGAGTATAAGTTTACAACGGCCGAAGGTGATGAGGTCAGTATTAGCTTTGCTGATGCATATGAGTCTCAAACAGCGAGCGGGTATCAACAAAGCAATAATAGCGAATCGTTTGCCAGCTCATCGTCGCAATCTCGAGAGCTGTCTTTTTCAATGTCGGTTAATGGTGATTTAAACGAACAAGAGCAAGATGCTATTAATGCCATGATGGAAGAGCTACAAGGTGTAAGTAAAACATTCTTTAGTGGTGATTTGGATGAAGCATTTGAAAAAGCACAAGAGCTGAGTTTAGGCAGTGAGCAACTTGTTGCATTTTCAATGGACCTTCGTCAAACAAAAACAGTCGCTACCGTTAAAAGTTATGAGCAATATCAGCCAAACCCAACAAAAGAAGTAGCCGATGCGATCGCGCCTTTTAATGACGATCTAAAAAATGCATTTGATAAAGCATCGCAACTAGGCCTACAAGATCAGCTTGCCGGTATTATAGAGTGGCTAAACCAAGATCAAGCAGCGGTCGATCAGCTAGTTGATTACACCCAGGCAATGTTTGAAAACCTAAACCAATTAAATTCAGCGGGCGACGCACTCGACGCGCTAAAGTCTGAGCAAAGCTAAACTACTTTCTTTTATAAATACCTCATGGCAAACTGCCGTTCTTAATAAACAGTAGGAACCAAAGTTTGTCAGCCCACATAATGGTATTTGATTCAGGTATAGGTGGCACCACCGTGCTTGAGCATATTCAAAAGCGTATTCCAGATGCACAGTACAGCTACTTTATGGATAATGCGTTACTCCCTTATGGCGCGCAAACCCAGCAAACTATTATAGGGCGTTTATGCTCACTCATTTATTTTATTGAGCAAAACGCGCTTAATGTCGACCTTATTGTTATAGCCTGCAATACAGCCTCTACATCAGCCTTAAGTGAAGTACGCAAAATTACATCAATACCTATTGTAGGCGTAGTGCCAGCAATAAAGCCTGCTGCTGAAGTAACTCGCACAAAGCACATCGGCTTATTGGCAACCCCCGCCACAGTTGCAAGCCCCTATACTCATACATTAATAAAAGAGCATGCCAGCAACGTAACAGTGAGTTTATATAGCAGTGTTGAGCTGGTGGCATTGGCAGAGCAGTTATTTTTCACTCAGCAGCTAGATACACTCAAACTGCATAATGAGCTTACGCGTTTGCGCATTAACTCAGATATAGATGTACTTGTACTAGGTTGCACACATTTCCCAATTCTTAGCGATGCCATACAAGCGTACTTTAATAACGCAGTGCAATTACTCGATTCAGGCGCGGCCATCGCTAGCAGAGTAAACTACCTACTAGAGCAGCATAACTTTGGAAATAAATTTACAGACAAAAAAAAGCCGCTGCAATATTATGCAACGGCTGATGTTTTTAGTAATAAGCTAGCTATAAAGCACGTTACACTGATTGATCCGTCTCAGTACGTAAAGAGCTAGAATCATCTTCTTGTTTTTGTTTTGCCTCACGTACTTTTAAAGTACGCTGTTGGAACTCACTATCGTTTAACTTAGCAATTGCATTGTCTGCATCTGCCTGTGCCATTTCAACAAAACCAAAGCCACGACGTTTGCCAGTATTTTTATCCTTTAATAGGCGCACGTTGAAAACTTTACCTTGTTCTTCAAACAAAGCGCGAACAACACCTTCATTTGCACGATAAGGAAGATTACCAACATAAAGTGTTTTTGTTTTAACTTCAGCTTCTTCACCACCTTCCGATGACATTGCAGCAATAGCAATCCCACCAATTAATAAACCAGCACCAAATAGCAATGCTGGGCTTAAAGCTAAGCCGCCTAAAGCAAACTCAACAATAACAAAACCAACTACAGCAAGAATAATAGAGAAGATAAAAGATTTTTGATCGGGTAATTTCATTTTAGATCTACCAATAAACAGGAAATAAACATTAATTTAACATTGTGAACTTGCTATCTTAACGTCTTAAACGAACATAGCAATGAAATTTATATTAAATAATAAAAATCAGTATAAAAAAGCATCATCTTAGCCAGTGATTTAGCTAGTTTTACACTGTTTTGCTCTATTTTTGTTCGAACAGTAAAAAGATCTAAAAAAAGGGTTGATCTGTTTTCGGATCTCCCTATAATGCGACCCCACTGAGACGGGGAACGCCAACGCATAGCGAGGCAAGAGCTGCTCACAGAGTTAAGTAAAACTTCGGTTTTAAATCTTCTAAAAAGAAAGTTTAAAATTAAGTGTTGACTCGAAAAATAAAGGA
>NZ_JALNTH010000061.1:0-34208 GCF_023161935.1 Pseudoalteromonas sp. 2CM28B | reverse complement strand
AAACCTCAATATAAAGAGCATTTAAAGAGCATAAAAAAACGACCGAAACAATCTTAATAATTAAGATGCCGGTTGTTAGATTATATCTACGTTGAGTTCCAAATCGGAACTCCTGTTTATTAGCTTGAAATCCAAGCTTAATTTATTCTTTCTTGTTCCCGAGGGAATTTTGAAAGCCTGCGTATTATAATGATGCTGGTGATAAATGCAACAACTATTTAGACATAATTGCCTTGTAATTGTCGTTTAAATAACAGTCAAGTTTATCAATAGTGAACGTAATGGAAGTGATGATGTCACTATAATGTCATAGCTTGTCGATTAATCTGCAGAGGATTTTTTAGATAATATGTTATCCTATGCGCTAATTTTGCTGTTATATACCCATATTGAT
This sequence comes from Pseudoalteromonas sp. 2CM28B, assembly GCF_023161935.1. Classification (NCBI taxonomy): domain Bacteria; kingdom Pseudomonadati; phylum Pseudomonadota; class Gammaproteobacteria; order Alteromonadales; family Pseudoalteromonadaceae; genus Pseudoalteromonas; species Pseudoalteromonas sp. 2CM28B. The sequence goes on along the minus strand of NZ_JALNTH010000061.1, from coordinate 33,814 downwards.
TTGGGTAACAACTCTCTTATGGTGAGTCAATGCGTATTTTAAATTATGGTTTAAATCTTATCTCTGGTGGTATTAGCCGCTTGTTTGTTAAAAGCAAAGTACTGCCGGAGAAGCCGTTAGAGCAATTTGAGTTAAACCCTACAAACCCGACCTTTTATATAGTGCGTTTAAATTCACGCTTTGATTTAGCGGCACTCGCACGCGTATGTAAACGAAATGGCTTGCCCGACCCTACCGAGCAGCAAGTGTTAGGTGACAAAGCGTTAGATCGTTTTATTGGCATTAAAAACCCACCACCGTTATTTGGTAATAAAGAAAAGCCTACTAACGCATTAGATCAGGGCAAGCAAATCATTGAACATTTATTATATAGTGGCCAAAAAAATGTGCAGGTTGTGCCTGTGACTATTTTATGGGGCAGAGCGCCGGGTAAAGAGAAGCCAGGACTGAGTACTTTACTTTCGCACTCACTTACACCCAGCTGGTTTAGAAAAATATTTGTTGTACTTTTTTCAGGTAGAGACAACTTTATTCGTTTTAGCCAACCACTCGATTTATCACTATTGGTGAACGAAAAAGCCGATGTAAATGAGCTTCCGCATAAACTACTTCGCGTAGCTAGAGTACACTTTAAGCGCCAGAAGCTGGCTGCCACAGGGCCTAAAATCCCATCTCGAGATCAATTATTTAGCTCACTACTGGCATCCCCAACGATAAAAAAAGCGATTCAAACTGAAGCGTCTGAAAAAAATATTAGCCAAGCCCAAGCGCGACAAAACGCATTAAAGCTTCTTGATGAAATTGCTGCTAATTACAGCGACGCCACCATTCGCGTTGCCGATCGCATATTAACCTGGCTTTGGAACAAGCTGTATAATGGGATTGATATAAAGTACACCGAGCAAATCCATGACCTAACCAACAAAGGCCATGAAATAATCTACATGCCGTGTCATCGTAGTCATATGGATTACTTGCTACTGACCTACTCTATTTACCATCAAGGGCTTGTTCCACCGCATATTGCAGCGGGTATTAACTTAAACTTTTTCCCAGCCGGTGGCATATTCCGCCGCAGTGGCGCGTTTTTTATTCGCCGCTCGTTTGCTGGTAACAAACTTTACTCAGCGGTATTTAAAGAATACTTAAGCCAGTTATTTATCAAAGGTTACTCGGTAAAGTTTTATACCGAGGGTGGGCGCAGCAGAACGGGACGTTTACTACCCCCTAAAACCGGCATGCTCGCAATGACAATGCAAGCCATGTTGCGCGGTATAGACAGACCGATATCTATTGTGCCGGTATATATTGGTTACGAGCACGTCATGGAAATCAATACCTATTTAAAAGAGCTGGCTGGGAACGATAAAAAAGGCGAGTCGATATTAGGTATTTTTAAAGCAATTAAAAATTTAAAAAACTATGGTCGTGGTTATTTAAACTTTGGCGACCCTATTTCTATCAATCAGTATTTAAATGATAACCAGCCTGACTGGCGTGAATCAATTCATGCAACCGATGTGCAAAAACCACAATGGTTAGGGCCGCAGGTGGCTAACCTTGCTGATCAGGTTATGGTTAAAATTAACAATGCCGCCGCACTTAACTCTGTTAACCTACTGGCGATGATACTGCTGGTAAACGATAAGCAGGCATTGAGTAAGCCAAAGCTGTTAGCTCAGCTTGAGTTTTACTTACGATTGCAACGTGAAGCAAGCTATAGCAGTAAAATAACCGCACCAGATGAAACACCAGAGCAGCTACTTGAACATGCCTTAAAACTTAACAAGTTTGACGTGATCAGTGATGAGTTTGGCGAAATAATTGCGATAAGCGATAAAGAAAAAACCTTATTCAACTATTACCGTAATAACATTTTGCATATTTTTGCGGTGCCTAGTTTAGTGGCGCTGCATTTATTTAAGCAACATCAAAGCACCGTAACTCAGTGCCATCAGCTGGTGAAATCTTTTTATCCATTGTTTGCTAAAGAGTGGTACTTGCAAGAGTTAGATGAGAGCTACGTTACTCGTATTTTAACTAACTTTAGTGATCAAGGCTTAATTGCGCTTGATGGTGATAACATTAAAGTGACTCAAAATAACGATAGCTTTGCCAAACTCGAAATGCTCGGTCGTGCATTGAGCTTTACTTTGCAACGTTATGCGATTGTGATTGGCTTTATTCAAACCAGCCAAGGGATTGAAAAAGCAGAGCTTGAACGTGAAAGCTATGTGCTGGCGCAGCGCTTGGGTACGTTACATGGCATTAAAACGCCAGAGTTTTTTGATAAAAAGGTACTCAGTAGCTTTATTTCAAACCTACGCGAACAAAAGCTGATTAGTGAATCAGACAGTGGCTTACTACAAGGCAGCCCAGCGTTGTGCGAGACTTACAAGCAACTACAAACGCTATTACCGGCACGTATTTGGCAGTCAATAACAGATATTGTGCACGCTCAATGCAAGTAAAATAAAACCATACCCACTATATTGAAGGTATTCAATATAGTGGGTATTAGGATTAGCGCTGGCGCATTACCCCTTCTTGAATAGTAGAGGCTACCAAGTTTCCTTGGCGGTCAAAAAACTGCCCACGTACCAGCCCTCTTCCTGAGCTCGCGCTTGGGCTATCAATAGTATATAAAATCCAATCATCCATTCTAAACGGACGATGAAACCACATAGCATGGTCAATCGTCGCCACTTGCATATTCGGCTGCATAAACGACACGCCATGTGGTTGTAATGCGGTTGGTAAAAATTCAAAGTCGGACGCATACGCTAATAAATAGTTATGAATACGTTGATCGTCAGGCATATCGCCATTGGCTTTAAACCAAATATGTTTTACTGGTTCAATGGCTTCTGGTTTAAAGGGGTTATGAAAATTCACTGGGCGCATTTCAATCGGCATTTCACGAATAAATTTATTACGGATAGCTTCTGGAATATGCTCTGCATTTTCTTGATAAAACTCTAATGAAGAACGTAACTCTTCAGGAGCTGGAACATCTGGCATGGTCGCTTGATGCGATAACCCTTGCTCTTCACCTTGAAACGACGCCGTCATGTAAAAAATTGGTTTACCGTACTGAATCGCACTGACACGTCGAGTGCTAAAACTTTTACCATCACGTATAGCTTCTACATCGTACACAATCGGTTTTGCAGCGTCGCCAGGGCGTAAAAAGTAAGAATGTAATGAGTGAACAATTCGCCCCGCTGGCAGTGTTTCTTTGGCTGCTGAAAGCGCTTGCCCCATAACTTGACCGCCAAACACCGCTCTAAAACCTAAGTCTTGGCTTTGTCCGCGGTATAAACCTTGTTCAATTTCTTCAAGTGATAACAACGACAATAAATCATCTAATACTTGGCTCATTATTTCTTCCTCAATCCCCTAATTTCTAAATGATACTATACAATACTGGAAAAATACCAACACACTGAGTGAGGAAAACTAATATGGCTTTTTGGCTGTTTAAAACCGAACCCGACGCCTTTTCAATTGATGACTTAAAACAAGCCTCAGAGCAAACCACGTTATGGGAAGGCGTGCGAAACTACCAAGCGCGTAACTTTATTCGTGATGATGTACAAAAGGGCGATTTGGTGATGATTTATCATTCTAGCTGTAAACAGGTTGGTGTTGCGGGAATAGGAATTGTCACTAAAGCCGCTTACCCTGATCCGACTCAGTTTGATTTAAGTAGCGATTATTATGATGCCAAAGCTACCGTTGAGACCCCCCGTTGGTTTGTGGTGGAAGTAACCTACCATTCTCATCTCAGTAGCATAGTGAGCTTGCAAGCAATTAAGGCAAATGAGTCAGTGACAGACATTGCTCTTAAAAAAGGGGGGCGTTTATCGGTCATGCCAGTGACCGAAAATGACTGGAATGAAATTTTGAACATGGCTTAGTAGTCGCAAAGGTAACATACATTTTACCATTAAAAAGGCACTCCACCAGCGCAGCATAGCTTGGCTCAATTTCTCTTATGCCCTCAGATTTGCTATGATCTGCAGCTTGTGCGCACTGGAGGAAAAATGAAATTACTATACTGGTTAGATGAATGGTTAACTCTCAGCGATAATGAGAAGCAAGCAAAACTACCTACCTCTAGTGGGGATTTACTCGGTGATGTGTATGTAAAATATCACTTTGTTGATCTCAACAAACCCCTGCTTTTTACTTTTTCACCTGCCGGTACTGATGTACAAGAGCGTGATTTGAACGAAGACTTTGCACCTTGGGGCTATCATTTAGCACAAAAGCAAAACGTTAATATTATTGCGTTTCAGCATTTGGGTAAAAGTAATTGGTTTCGTAACCGCAATTTAATCTTTTTTATTGAGCAACTATCAACCCTACTCTCTCCTTTTGAAACCAAGCTAGGTTATGGACTTAGTCGTGGCGGCTTTGCTGTGGGTGCATTTGCTAAATTACTCAAACTCGACAAAGTGCTGCTTTTCCATCCTGTTAGCACTAAAAACAAACTTATCGCCCCTTGGGATGACCGCTCAAGTACCGACATTGCCCAGCAATATGACTGGCAAGGTGACTACCATGATTTAGATTTAGGGGATGCAGAGGGCTACATTATTTACGACCCAACCAACCGCATTGACCGCCAACATGCTAAACGCTATAAGCAGCTCACTCACTTACGCGTGTTTGGGATGGGGCACGGCACCCATACCACCTATTTAAATAAGTTTGGGTTTTATAAACAAGTGGCTGTTGATTTTATTGCTAATCAACAAATCGACATTGCACAATTTAGGCTACAAACAAAAACACTGCGTTTAAAAGAGGATTATTATAAAAAACTTAATAAAGCCAATGCTAATTCGCCGCATCGTCAAGCGTTATTAAGTACCGCTCACACTATTTTAATCGACGAAAAAGCAGCGCACGTGCAAGAGCACCAAGAAAAAATTGATATTCAACCTTTAATAGACGTAGCCATTAAGCATCAAGATGAAAATCCAAATGATGCCATTAAACTATTAGAAGTGGCTCAACAGCTAGCGCCAGACGACCCGCTGGTTGAGCATAAACTGAGACAATTAGAATAAGTAACAAAAGGTACTCATTCTTTACTTTTTCTTGGCGTGCCCTTGCTTGGGCACAATCGAAAAGTAAAGAATCAGCGCTATCCACGAAAAGAAGATAGCGCCTACTAGCCAGCCATTTTTTTCATGGCCTTGGCTACGCTTACTGTTAAGAATTATCATAATAGGGAAAATGTAAGCACATAAAACAATAATTAAAAAAGCAATTTCAGTCATTATTTTTCCAAGCTAGGCCAGTCAACTTCACCACTCAACACTCGCTCTTGCGCGATATAATGCAGTATATCACCCGCATTCACTGCGTAATCTAAAGGTGGATTTAAATCCATATTTTTTGCACTTAAATTATGAGCCACCCCTAATAGTATTGCATCATGATCGTACTTAAAATAATGAAATAATTTACCAAACTCCATGGTTTTTACATTACTAGGGATTTGTAAACTAAACTGCGTATCACCGTGCAAGGTTGATAATAGTTCCTCTTGTACACGACTTGAGCCTGGGTCTTGCATTGAGCGCACCAAAATCTCTGCCGATTTAGTACTGCTACACTCTACGTTGTGGCAATGCTCTAATAACATTTCCACTTTCGTTTCATCAAAAAAGTGTGCACTTATGTGACAATCTTCTTTAACTAAACGACTAATACGCAGTGCGGTGGTAAATGTTTGGTCGTCATCTTGGCCATCAATAATCACTTTATCGGCGTGGCGAATGGCAACGCGTTCTAATTCATCCAAATCGGTGAAACTGGTTAGGCGAGCAAAATCAACATTCTCATTACTTAAAAACGGATGCTCTATTTGTTCAGTAACCGCTAATAAAATACGGCGATCTGTCCGCTTAGTATCAGCCAAAATGTAGTCGATCATTTTTTTTGTTCGAGCATTATGCCAACCAAAAATAATAATGTGGTTGCTACTGTGAGCAAAGTTTTTATCACCAGTCATAGCGCGCCTAATTAAGTAAGTTACTGTTTGTCCTGTTTTACCCAACAAGACACCAAATAAAGCCAAACCAAAAGGTATTTGTATTAATGCGACAATCCATCGACCTAAGTCAGTTGATGGACTTAAATCCCCATACCCTACCGTTGAGGTGGTTACCGTGTAGTAGTAAAAAAAAGTACCCGGTGAAAGCAGTGCCTGCTCATTTGCCACTAACAATAAGCACCAAGTAAGCAGCATATGTAGGGATGTTGCTATTACAACAGACTGCCAACTTACCTGATCAATATGGCTGCGCAACAGCACAACAATACGTTTAAAAATATGATGCATAATTTTTTGTTAATCGATTGATTATTTAAATCATTTAGTAACACGATACTGTAAATGATAACACCTAAGCAACGTTTTACTGTAATCGAAATATTCAAGGTTCGTTATGAAGAAAAATAAGAGTAAACTATAGTTATAAAGTTATGAGGAAAAACATGGGTCTATTATGTCAGGTGTTTTAGCGTCAGTTGATCAGCGTACTCAGCTTGTAGGCGAAAATCGCTTAGAGTTGCTACTTTTTTATTTGCATAGCCGCCATTTATTTGCACTCAATGTATTTAAAATAAAAGAAGTGGTAAAGCTTCCCCGTTTAAGCAAAATACCGCACTCTCACCCTAAGGTAACCGGTGTTGCCAATATACGCGGTGAATCTATCCCAGTGATTGACCTTCGCCAAGCCATTTCTATGGCTAAAAAAGAATATGGTGAAGATTGTAACCTGGTCATAACTGAATATAACCGTACCACTCAAGGTTTTTTAATTGGCAAGGTTGATCAAATCATGAACATGACCTGGTCTGACATTATGCCACCACCCAGCTCTGTGGGTAAAAATCATTATATTACGGCACTAACTAAAGTACAGCGTGACGGTATAGAGCACTTAGTAGAAATTATTGATGTTGAAAAAGTACTGGCCGAAATAGTTGAGTACGAGGTTAATATTTCTGAAGGGGTGTTGGATCAAACCATAGTCAATGAATTCTCTGGGCGAAAAATACTACACGCTGATGATTCGCCAACAGCCCGCAAGCAAGTTAGCGATACATTATCGCAGCTTGGTATCGAAATAATTCCTGCCAGTAATGGCCTAGAAGCCCTACAAATGCTCAAAGGCTGGGCCGATGAAGGCCGCGATGTTGAAAAAGAATTACTTATGGTGATTACTGATGCCGAAATGCCTTCGATGGATGGCTATCGCTTAACCTATGAAATACGTAACGACAACCGCTTAAAAAACTTACATGTGGTGCTTAACACGTCCCTGAGTGGTAGCTTTAACCAAGCCATGGTGGAAAAAGTAGGCTGTAATGCATTTTTATCAAAATTTCAGCCCGACTTACTCGTTCAAGAAGTACAAAATCGCTTAAAGCAAGTGCTTGGTGATTCTTAATTGAGCATAACTAGCAAATACCGACCAAGGTAAGTATTTGCTAGCGACATTCCCTCATCAACAACCTTTAAAAAGTCAGCTTTACTGAGCGTTTATTAAAAGCGGTGTTTGCTAATCCTAAGATTTCATGATTAATTAACAAATAAGTTTTCACTAACTCGTTATTAATTATGCTTAATAAAGTTGCCAGCCCGTTTACTAAGCTCGTCGAGCGCTACTTACCCGACCCATTTATATTTGTCATTATGCTCACTATTATTACCTTGAGCATTGCGAATTTAGCGACCCCAGCAACCACACTTGAGGTAATAACATCATGGGGTAGCGGGTTTTGGAACTTACTAAGCTTTGCCATGCAAATGCTGTTGGTGCTAGTAACAGGCTATATGCTTGCCAGTACCTCGTTAATAAGTATGTTACTAACAAAATTAGCAACGTTTGCTAATACGGCCCCAAAAGCCATTATTTTAGTGACTTTTATTTCGCTTTTAGCAAGCTGGCTTAATTGGGGGTTTGGCTTAGTGATTGGGGCTTTATTTGCTCAAGCGATTGCTAAACAGACTCGAGTGGATTATCGGCTATTGGTAGCAAGTGCTTACTCAGGTTTTGTAGTATGGCACGGCGGATTGGCAGGCTCCGTACCACTCACCATTGCCAGCGACGGGCATTTTTCACAGGCGACTATGGGTATTATTGGCACACAGCAAACCTTATTCGCAGGCTTTAACATTGCGATTCTGATTGGCTTATTTATCATTATGCCACTGGTTAACCGCTACATGCTACCGAATGAAAAAGACAGTGTTTATATTGATCCTTCACTGCTTGAAAACACACCACCTGATAAAGTAACAATAACACGCCCTGCGCAACATTTAGAACAAAGCAAACTGCTAGGCATGGGCATTGGATTACTCGGACTTGCCTACTTAGGTTATTACTTTTTTATCGCAGGTGGCGGCTTAAACCTCAATAGCGTAATTGCCCTGTTTTTGTTTATGGCAATCACTCTGCATCAAACACCCCATAATGTACTTAATAGCTTGCAACAAGCGATTCCGAGTGGCGCAGGAATTGTAATTCAGTTCCCTTTTTATGCCGGTATTATGGCGGTAATGGTCGATACAGGGCTAGCACAACAAATATCACAGGGCTTTATTGCCATAGCAGATGCCGATAGCTTGCCATTTTACAGTTTTATAAGTGCAGGACTCGTTAATATATTTGTGCCATCAGGCGGCGGCCAATGGGCGGTACAAGCCCCCATTGTAATACCCGCCGCACAGGCTTTAGGGGCCGATATGCCTAGGGTTGCTATGGCGGTAGCATGGGGAGATGCCTGGACTAATCTGATTCAGCCATTCTGGGCTTTACCGGTACTGGCCATTGCCGGCCTAAAAGCCAAAGACATCATGGGCTTTTGCGTGGTACAGCTGATTATTACTGGGGTGTTTATTTCCTTGGTATTGAGCTTTTATCCGTAGAGAAAAAAACTTATTAGTAAGCAAAAAAATAAAAAAAGTGATAATACAATGAAAAACTTACCCATATTATGAACTTTCTTTTGATTCTTAAGCTTATAATCTAAAAGCTGATCACCCATCAAGGAAGAGCAGTGAGGACATGTACACAATGAATTATCATGTAATAAACAGCAACGTTCGCAGCGGCTCTGCTTCCTCTTTCTTAACATTATTGCTAAATTAAACCCAATAGTCATATTAAACCTAAATAGTAAAACTCAATCATATTAAAGCTACTACTTTTTATCTTTCAAAAGATATGCTCGCAACTTTCTATTGAAGTAAATAACAACTAAGACTATGAGCATATAATAAGAAAATTTATATACTTCATCTGTAAAGTGAATATAATTTTCATATAATAAGTTAAGAGAAGACCATATAAAAAAAGTTGCAATTATCTGAATTAAAAGTACTTTATATCTCACTACTTCAAATCAAACCAAGCTACTGCAGCTATATATACAGCACCAGCAACAAGTGCCCCTTTAACGCCCAACATACCACCAGCAGACATTGCCGAAGATAAATCTTTTGAAGAAAAATCTCCCCAACAATGTTCTGCACATCCACCATTCACTTCTTGAAATTCATTCACGCTTAATTCACGCATTTTGTTATACTCCATATATCCGATGCTTTTAGTTAAGTCATCGGGTTGTTAATATGCTCAACCTTACAATTGGGTGAGCGGTTAAGAGGCTGGCTTTAGCTGCTCGCTAAAGTTAACTAAAGCTGGCCGTCTTTTCGGTTGTTTGCATTTAGCAAACCACCAAAACTTTTAAATTATTTTTTACTACCCAACATTACGCACTTTCCGTTTGCTGTTGTATATTCACCAGCTCTCCATCTTTAAGTTCAAATACTTTATCTGCCATATTAATGGTTTCTTGGCGATGAGCAATCATAATCCGTGTGATGGGTAAGTGCTGTATTTGCTCACTTATTTTAGCCTCGTTATCTTTATCTAAATGACTGGTTGCTTCGTCCATAAATAACACACACGGCGATTGATAAAGCGCCCGCGCAAGGAGCAAACGCTGTACTTGCCCACCGGATAAATTTGAGCCCATATCACCCACTAATGAGTTATAACCCGTCGTCATTTGAGTAGTATCATCATGAATAGCGGCATGATGGGCACATTGCTCTATTTTTAAGTAATTGGGTTGTGGGTCAAAAAAACTGATGTTATCGGCGATTGAGCCTGCTAATAGCGTTTCATCTTGCATCACGGCAGCTATTTGTTTGCGGTAATTTTTAAGGCCAAGCTGGGTAATGTCTTTACCATCAAGCAGCACTTTACCTGAGGTAGGTTGTAATAACCCGAGCATAATTTTCATCAAGGTAGTTTTACCTGCACCTGAAGGCCCGGTAATCGCAATCGAGTCGCCCGCATTCAAGATTAAGTTAACGTTATTTAGAATAGGCGCTTGCTCTTCACTATAACTAAAGCAAATATTCTCAAGGGTAAGCTGACCTTTAACATTACCCTCGTCATCACCGGTATAGGCCATTTCACCGTCACGATTAGCTTCTTGTTTAGTCAGTGCTATATCAGCGATACGGTCTAAGTGTAAGCGCATCATTTTAAATTGGATTATTTGTTCTATTAAATTAGCAAAGCGACTAGTCAGCTGGTTTTTATAGGCAATAAACGCCAGTACCATACCTACCGACAGGCTATTGCTCATTACCAATGACGCTGCAAAGTAAATTACTAATACATTTTCAAGGCCAAATAACAGTTTATTAAATGAATCAAAACTTATGTTTAATCGTCCTAAACGGATTTCACTATTTATTACCTCGGCATAGCGGTTTTGCCAAATGCCTTGGCGCTGCGATTCATTACCAAACAGTTTGATGGTTTGCATACCGCGAATGTTTTCTAAAAAGTTTGATTGCTCTTTGGCAGAGTTTTGGATCATTTCTTCAGTGGCTTGATGCAGTGGCCTGTAAAGCGCCAAACGCACTAAGGTATACAGTACAATTGCGCCGACAACTACCGCAGTGAGTTTCAGCGAATAAATAAGCATCATAATGAGTACGGTAATGGCCATCACACCATCGACCAGAGTCTCTACAAACCCTGTAGTTATGCGCTCTCGTATTTGTGCCAAGGAGCCAAAGCGCGACACTATATCGCCGACATGACGGGACTCAAAATAATTCATCGGTAGGCGTAATAAGTGCCTGAGCAAGTTCACGCCCATTTGCATATTGAGCAAACTTGAAAGCCGTAAAATCAACCAGCTCCGCACCGCATTAGTCACCACCGAAATAATCGCAATAAGAGCAAACCCCATAGCCAGTACCGTTAATAACGACTCATCAAAACTGATTAAGACTTCATCCACCACCCACTGCATATAATAAGGAGTCATTAAAGCAAATAATTGCAATACGAGTGATAACGCAATCAGTTTTAGTAACCCTGCTTTTAAGCCCTTCATGGTGCTCCAAAGCTGGGTAAACTGCATTCTTGCTTGTTCTTGTTTAGCCTCAAACTTACTAGTTGGCGTGAGCTCTAAACAAATACCGGTAAAGTGCTTACTGAACTCTTCGGCATTTAAACTGCGTTTACCTACAGCAGGGTCATTAATAGCAAACTTAGCTGTTGTGCCTTTGCCAGAAACTCTGGTTAATACCACAAAGTGATTCATATCCCAGTGTAAAATACAGGGCGTGTGCAGTTTATGTACTTCATCAAGCGGGCATTGCAGCGCACGACTGGCGAGCCCCAAGTTATCGCCCAGCTCAATCAACTGCTGTAAGTTCATACCTTTTAGATTAGCCGAAAAACGCTTACGCATCGCAGGCATATCCAGCTTATGGCCGTGATAACACGCCACCATCGCCATAGAAGCTAGACCGCATTCAGCTATTTCGGATTGAAGGATTAAGGGGGCTGTTTTAGCTTCAGAAAAATTCAACATAGTGAAACTTAATCATCTAAGCGATCAAGACTATAAAATAGATTAAAAGGCAGCTGTATAATAAAGACAGCGACAACAGTTAATATAACCAAACTTACAGTATCCATCTCGTAATATGTTTTACAAAGTAGACTTATAAATATAGCAAGAACTGCAGAGCTAACTAACATTGACTTCCGTTTAGGTAGGTAATCTCGGCCACAGAACCTACATGTACCATGAAACTTATAAACCAAAGCCAACCTGTATCTAATAGATAAACCTTTAGTGCAGTGAGGGCATTTTACTTCAAACATATAATAAACTCTCTTTAAAAATGGCGCACAAGGTGTGCGCCTGTAAAAACAAGTTAACAAGTTGGCTCACAGCCCCCTTTCGGAGCTTGAGTTTCACTTTTAGACTTTTGATACGATCCCCATGCATAACCTCCTGCATATGCACTAGCAGCTGTAACAATTAGAATAGGTATAAAGGCTAAGCCACCGTTAACCTCCTTTAACTCTATGCAATTCAGTTCTTTCATAATATTACTCCTGCGCATTATCATAACCAGCTGCCGCTGCAGCAGCCCCAACCGCTGCCGTTACTCCAGCTTGTATGTAAGGCGTAGCTATTTGCACCACTCGAACGGCAACCCAAGCAGTCACGGGGTTGATGATCAGCCCACCATTCACTTCTTGAATTTCTTTTACGTTTAATTCACGCATAATGTTACACTCCTTAAATCCGATGATTTTTAGTTAAGTCATCGGGTTGTTAATGTGTTAGCTCAACTGTTTGAGCTAACGGTTAATAGGCTGGCTTTAGCTACTCGCTAAAGTTTGACTAAAGTCAGCCGCTCTATTCTCTGGTTAATATTGCTTATTACCGCATATTAAACAGATGATTTTTTTGTTATCGGAATAAATTCTGACCTAGTTCCCACTCCTCGCGATTAGCTCACACGCCCTTTTAGGCTGTACAGCGGCTCAAGGAGCCACTCAATCAATGTGCGTTGCTCGAGCATAATATCTGCCTCAAATAACATACCGCTTTTTAAATCAAACGCTTTACCATAAGCCTGCATTTGTTGTTGGTTGAGTGTTGCTCGCAAGCGGTATACTGGCTCTTGCAATGCGATAGGCAAACGTATTTCGTTTGGGGTAATGAGTGCTTTGTCAATCCGGCTAATTTTACTGTTAATAAAACCAAAGCGTTGATAAGGGAAAGCATCAAAGCGCAAGCGCGTATCGTTACCAAGCGCAATAAAACCTGCTGAGCGAGTAGGTAATAGTAATTCAGCCACTAATTCTGAACCTTCGGGAATAATATGCAGTAGTGGTTTGGCTTGAGTGAGTGTTTCACCTTCTACTACTTGAATCCCCGTCACCACACCGCTGTTACTGGCGGTGATTGTATATTGGTAGTTACTTTTAATTTGTGTGAGCTGGTTTTGAATATCCGCTTGCTGGCGTTTAAGGCTATTTATACGCAGCGTATATTGCTGTGGTACGTTGGCAATACTAAAGTTAAGTTGGCTTAACTGGTTTTCTTGCTGCATCAGCAAACGTGCTAGGTTTTGTTTTTCTTGCTTAGCATCTAACAGGGCTTGCTGTTGTTGCTCGCGCTCAATGTTTGATAAAAAGCCATTTTTATTAAGTTGATTAAGGTTACTCTGCTGGCGGTTAAGTAGTGCGAGTTTTTCATCGGTCAGTTTAAGCTGGCTTTGTAATGCAGCTTGCTCATTAGTCAGTGCACGTTTTTGCGCTTGCAAGTTTAGTGACTCTTGCTTTTGTAAGGTATGATTTTGTGTGATTTCGTCATTAAGCAGCTGTATTTGCATACTTAACTGCTCAACAAGCTGGGTGCTTAATGCAACACCTTGGCTATTATTTTGCTGCACAATAATAGTCGCTAGTGGCTGACCTTTTACAACAGCATCGCCCTCTTGTACAAATAACTGCTCAATCATGCCGCCTTGATTAGCAAAGCTCTGGATCACCCCTTTGTTGGGCATTAAAAACCCGCGCACGGTTTCTTTGCGTGAGTATTCTGCGGTGAATAAAAAGGTAATAACTGCGATAGCCACACAAGCCAGAATAAACACAGTTAATTTTATTGATAAAGGTTGTGCGAGGGTAATAGCCCCCGTTAAACGCTCACTTTGCTGAGCGACAGCTTCCTTTCTAAACAACATCCCTGAACAACCCTAGTGTCGGCACACTACATCTTCAATTACAAAAAAACAACAATAAATACATAAAAACCTTAAAAAAACAACAACCGCAGCACAAAAAAACAGCACAATGAACAAACTTTAAGCCATCATGCTGTTATTATTGCTAACTCGATAGAATCTTCATCGGCAGGCTTAAAATTGCATTTTCAGAGTCAGCAAAGTGCATCATCACCGCGACGTGTCCTGCAACGACGAGTGCATACATAACCGCTGAAAAACCTTGTCCGTATTTATCTAGTGGTATTAAATGGGAGTAATGTCGACCGCGCCATTCAAATACAATTTCCAGTGCGCCCACAAACAAAAAGAACACCAGTAACATCAAGCCAAACGTATAGCTAAGCCATAAACCAAAAAACACACCCAGCAAGCATACACTTAGGCCAATCCACGAACGCATAGAAAAGCTGATACTCTTTAATACATGCCCACCATCTAGCGGTAAAATAGGCAGTAAGTTAAATAAGTTAAGCAGTGCACTAAGCACTGCAACACCGGCAAATATTTCCATTTCTGTAGCGTAATAAAGCACCACACCTAGCACTGAGGTAAACAAGCCAAAGGCAGGCCCCATAAGTGATATAACCACATCTTGCCAGCGCGTAGTTATTTTATCGTCGCTCACAGCAAGACCACCAACAAAGGGAATTAAATAAATACCTTTGGTTTTAATGCCAAAATACTTCATTGCACGTACATGGCCATACTCGTGTACCACCAAGCAAGCAATCAGCATTAACGCAAACTCAATGGTAAACAGCCATGCATAACCCGCTACCGATGCACTGGCAAGCGCCACCTTAACAACCTTAGCGCTTTTAAATAATTTAAAGCCAAGCGCCGCGAGCCCTAAAAACCCTTTTTTAGGTTCGCCTTGTGCTGCTGCAGGTAAAGCTAACTGAGTTGCAAACTGATTATTTACATATAGCACCAAGCTTTGCTGGCTTACTTCGCTGCTATCAATACCAATTAACTGCTCATCAAGCATAAACTCGACATAATTTTCACGTGGGTTTTCAAATGCTATCGCTTGCTGATCATGAAATATTTTTACAACTTGCTGATCGGCTATCATCAGCGTAAACGGTTGCTCTGCCAGAGAAAGATCGACTTTTATCATTGTTATACCCATTATAAATTATGGCGCTAGTATACCTTTCCACCAAAAAAACACGAGTGAGCTAGCATCATTTTATTAGCGATAATTTAAGGTAAAAATGCCTGAAATACTGACAAAAACTATTCAAGCGACTCTTTTTAGTATTACAGGAAGTAAGCTACAACTACCAAGGACACCAATGCGAACTCAATTGCCAAACATACTCGTTGTTGATGACTCAAAAGCCATTTTAATTGTTATGAAAGCGATTTTTAATGAGCTCGAAATGCCAGAAGTCACCACTTGCTTAAGCGCAGTTACAGCATTAGAGAAAGTAAAGCCTGATATAAACTATTTTGATGCCATATTTACCGATCTTAATATGCCAGAAATGGATGGCATGGAGCTGTTCCGTTACTTAGGTGAAATAGGCTATTGCGGTGCAGTTGTTATTATTTCTGAAATGGACCCTAAAATAATCAGCCTAGCCGCTGACCTCGCTAAACAGCACAATGTGCATTTAATTGGCAACCTATCTAAGCCTGTGCAACTCAGTCAGGTAAATACGTTACTTACCAAAATCGCTCAGTTAAACAGCACACACTTGTAAAAGAGCGCCCAATCACTAAAGAAAAACTAATTAACGCATTAAAAAATAATGAAATAACACCTTACTATAAACCTAAACAAAGTGTGGAAGTGCTGGCTCGCATTGTATCAAGTAAAGACGAGCGAGTTATTTTACCAAGCCGTTTTATCAGCCTGGCTGAGCAATGCGATTTAATCAATGACATTACGTTTACGCTATTTGAAAAAGCCTGTAGGGACATCAAGCAACTAAAAGAGCAGCTGGGTACAAATTTGAAATTGTCATTTAACTTATCGCCGTGTCAGTTAGATGATTTAAACAGCCCCAATAAGTTATTACAGCTTCTACAAAAACATGATGTTTTACCCAGTGATGTGGTGCTTGAAATAACCGAGCAGCATGCCCTTTCAAGCTACACTCAACTCGAAACCTTAAATAGATTAAGAATATTCGGCTTTGGTATTTCACTCGATGACTTTGGCACTGGTTTTACTAATATTAACCAACTCAAACAGCTGCCATTTACAGAAGTAAAAATAGATCGCTCGTTTATTAGCCACATAGAAACCGATAAGTTTTCTCAAGTGGTAGTCAGCTCACTAATTAATATGACAACCCAAGAGCAGCTTGAGCTAGTGGCCGAAGGCGTTGAACGCCCCGAAGAGCTGGCTTACCTCAAGCATTATCAAACAAATTTAGCTATACAGGGCTTTTTATTTAGTTGCCCAAAGGCAAAAACTGAATTTATCTCGTGGGCACAACACTGGATAAAAACAGCTGCTAAAACAAAAAACAGCTAACGAGATTCATTATCGTCGGCGCTGACGATATGCTCACTATCAGCTAAACGCTGGTGCCAACGCTGCTTTGCTACGGCGCGCATATTGGTTGATTGATCTCGCTCATCCACTATTTCTAAGCCCATTAACGCTTCTATCATATCCTCGAGCGTTACAATTCCTTGCACATCACCGTATTCGTCAATCACTAAGCAAATGTGGGTACGTTGGGTGAGCAATGTTTGTAATAACGACGATACGTTTTGGGTGCTCGGTACCGTATAGATAGGTTTAACTAACTTACTAATTTTGTAATCTGTGCCTAACCGATGATATGCCAACATAATATCGTTTTTATGTACAAAGCCTATGATATCGTCAGCGTCTTTGTCATAAATTAGCACTCGAGAGAATGACGACGAACCGTGTTCACTCAAGTATTGATTAACGGTAAGATCTTTATGGATTTTAAAAATGACCGTACGCGGTGTCATTAAATCGGTTAGTTTTGCATGCCTAAAGTGCAGCAAATTACGAATGATTTCTGATTCATCAGCATGAAGCGCCCCAGACTCACTGCCAATGTCGGCCATTGCTTCTATTTCTTGGCGAATATAATAGGCCTCATTATGCTTTTGACCCATCAAATTAGTTAGCTTTTGTGCTGCCCAAACAAAAGGCTTAAGGACTAGTACCAAAATACGTAAACCATAAGTCACACTAGGCGTTAAAGCACGCCAATAATTAGCCCCCAGCGTTTTAGGAATAATTTCAGATAACACCAGTACCAATAAAGTCATAATCGCAGACGCAATCCCCACAGCCGCATCTGAAAACACCACGGCAGCCTGTGCGCCCACGCCCGCAGCACCGGCAGTATGTGCAACAGTATTAAGTGTTAAAATAGCCGCTAATGGCTGATCGATATTACTTTTTAGCTTCTCTAGTTGCTTAGCCAGTACTGGCCGCTCTTTACGAAGCAGCGCAACATAACTAGGTGAAATGCTCAATAGCACCGCCTCCATTATTGAACACAAAAACGAAATCACAATCGCTGTAACCATGTAAACGATTAATAGTGTCACTTTTTTTCCTCTAAATTGGATATATGAGCATCATAACAATACATGCTATATTTGGCCAAATACCCAATAATAATAGGCATAACAATGAATTTAAGCGCACCTTGGCATCGTTACGCAAAACGTTTTACTTACTTAGCAACCCTGCTAACATTAAGTAGTTTGAGTATAACGACCTTAGCCGCCCCACTCGATCAATCAAAAATCCAGTTTATCGGGCCTCTTGCAGAAGACATGCAAGCAAAGCCATTTCAAACACCGTATGGCGACGTGATTATCAGTAATCTGCTTGCACAACTTGAATCAAATAAAGAAAGCTTTGTTGTGTTTGGTAAAAAGCACAAGTGGCAACCACTTGATAAAATTAACGCGCTTACTTTAGGCGGTTTACAAGCACTTAAATTTAATATTGAAACTAACCGATTTACTCAAGGCTCCTTAAACATTAAAGGAATAGAGCAAGGCCAGGTTTTTATTAACGGTGAGAAACAAAGTGGTGAAAACCAACGCTATCAGCTTGCTTTAAATAACGGCTCACACACCGTTATTGTCATTGCTCAACAGGTTGCTAATTGGAATGATGTCACCTTAGAGTTTGTGCCAAAAGCAGACACTGATGTTGTCACCCTAACCACCAATAAAACCAAGCGCTTATCGGCTAAGCAATTGTTTGACGCCCCAACTATTAGCAGCTTGTCTTTGTCACCTGATGCTAAGCATTACTTAAGTACAACAAAGCGTTACAGCGATAAAACAGGCAACGACGCCATTACCACAACCGAGCTTAAAAATACTAATAACCAAACGGTATACCGATTTGAAGAAGCGCAGCCTAGCCAATTCACTTGGAGTCCTGATAATCAATTTTTAGTCTATTTACTCAACGGCGAGTTAAAGCAGTTAAACCGTAAAACTTTCGCTATAAAAACCTTAGCCTCAGGCCTTGAGGGGGCAAGCAACTTTAGCTATTACAACGATAATAGTATTCTTTTTAGCTGGTCCAAATCACCTGAAGAAACCAATAGCCTCACTAAACATCATAAAGGCTTGCAAGACCGTTGGTCTTACGCCCGTACGGTTAGCCAATTATATTTACTCGATACCCAAAGTGGTTTAACCAAAGCCCTGACCGAAGGCGTATTAAGCCATCAACTTGAAGATGCTAATAGCAACCGTGGAAAACTATTAATGAGTCGTCCAGTAATGGCCATGCAAGCCTCAACCCATCCAGAGACTGAGCTGGTTGAACTTACATTAAAATCCAACAGCATAAAATCGTTAGGTAAGTTTAAAACCTTTAATCAAGCGAAATATACCGCAAACAATATTTATGTTGTTGCAGGCCCTGATTTTAAAAATGGCGCAGGCAGAGTACTACCGCAAACCATGCTGGCGAATAATTATGATGGCCAGCTGTATTTACTAACCGATAACGCTAAAAAAGTAACGGCGTTAAGTAAACAATTTGACCCTGCGATTGGCACATTGGAAGTACTAAGCAATGGCGATGCATTAATCAAAGTGACAGAAAAAGACACCCAACCACTGTATTTATATGATCTTAGTAAACAACGCTTTAAAAAGTTAGATACAGGGTTTGATATTGTAGAACAGTTTAGTTTTTCAAATACTCGCAATACCCAGCTACTGCTCTCTGGCAGTAATGCTTCAAGCGCCCAACAACTCAAGCGCTTTGACGTAAGCAAAAATAAAGTGGAGTTAATCTGGGATTCAAACCCGATTGCATATGCCAATACCACGATTCCTAAGCTTGAAGAATTTAACTTTACCAATAAGCGTGGCGTAGAAATATCTGGTCGTGTTTACTTGCCAAGTAATATTGATAAAACTAAAAAGCACCCTGCTCTGGTCTATTACTATGGTGGCACCTCACCTGTGACTCGTGGATTTACAGGACGTTACCCTTTTAATTTATGGGCAGCGAACGGCTATGTGGTTTATGTGGTACAGCCAACTGGTGCAACGGGCTTTGGACAAGCGTTTTCAGCGCAACATGTCAATGCATGGGGCGATTATACCGCCGATGACATTATGCAAGGCACAGAGGCATTTTTAGCTAAATATGATTTTGTAGACAGAAATAAAGTCGGTAATTTAGGAGCATCTTACGGTGGATTTATGACGATGCTGCTTGCTACTAAAACCGATATGTTCAGCGCGTCTATTGCTCATGCGGGAATTTCAAACTTAACTTCTTACTGGGGTGAAGGATGGTGGGGATATTTATACTCAGGCGAAGCCTCTAAAAATAGTTTCCCGTGGAATAACTCTGAACTTTATAGCCAACATAGCCCAGTGTTTCATGCCGATAAAGTGACCACGCCATTACTGCTTATTCATGGTGACAGCGATACGAATGTGCCAGTAGGTGAAAGCTTAACTATGTACACCGCGCTAAAACTGCTAAATAAAGATGTTGAAATGATTGAGTACAAAGGAGCCGATCATCAAATATTTGCACGCGATAAGCGTTTTAATTGGTGGAACACCATGTTGGCTTACTTTGATAAAGAGTTAAAAAATGAACCACAATGGTGGGATTCAATGTACGGCCAATAATCATTTAAATGCGCACTTAAAATAATTTATAAAAAGTGCGCTATATAAAAGTAATTTGATTATTCTTTTTTGTAATATAAAGTTACCGAAAAAATTAAACTCTGTGTTATGCATGTAACGAATAATGCTAACATGCAAGGCTACTATTAAAAAAATAACAGACTATGGCAATAAATGTTTTATTGGTTGAAGATGACGAGCTGCTAGTAAAGCGCATCCAAAATCATTTTATAAATACCGAGTTCTCTATTGACGTTGACGCAACGGGTGCCGATGCTTTAAGCATGGTTAAAAGCCGTGTAAATCAGCGCAGTGCTATTTCCTTGGCAATTATTGATATTGTGCTGCCAAAGCGCAATGGTTTACAACTTGCCAAAGAGTTAAATACGCTCACCGATATTGGTGTTATTTTGTTATCGAGTCGTGACTCACAAGCTGATCGTATTGCTGGTCTTGCTCAAGGTGCCGATGACTATATTTGCAAGCCTGTCGATTTACTCGAGCTTGAGTTGAGAATGCGCGCTTTATACAAACGTATTGCAAACAATCAACACGACGATGACAGTGAAGAGTTTATCGAATACGCAGATTTTAAACTCCATCCAGATAACCGCACACTCATTACAGCCAGTGGGATTGAATCACGGCTCACCGAGGCAGAGCATAAAGTGCTTATTTGTTTAATTGGCAATGCCGGTAAAGCCACTTCACGTGAAAAAATATCAGAAGAAATTGGCCAGCCTGATTGGAGCCCCAACGATCGTACTGTAGACGTGTTAGTGGGTCGTTTACGTAAAAAGCTTAACGATGAGAAAGATCAAAAACGCATCGTCACCGTGCGTGGTAAAGGCTATATGCTATCTATTTAGTATTGGGTTAACTGCGATAATAAACGCTCAAATGCCCGATAATTAAGTGCTTCTTTAAGCTCATTTAAACTAATTTGTGGCGCACCCTTTAAATCACTAATGGTACGCGCTACTTTTATCACTCTATGATAAGAGCGCGGCGATAACGCCAGCTTTTCACTTGCTCTAGCTAAAAACTGTAGCTCCGCAGCGGGTAACTCGCAGTATAAGCTCATTTCTTTGTTAT
Source organism: Pseudoalteromonas sp. 2CM28B (assembly GCF_023161935.1). Taxonomy (NCBI): domain Bacteria; kingdom Pseudomonadati; phylum Pseudomonadota; class Gammaproteobacteria; order Alteromonadales; family Pseudoalteromonadaceae; genus Pseudoalteromonas; species Pseudoalteromonas sp. 2CM28B. The sequence goes on along the minus strand of NZ_JALNTH010000061.1, from coordinate 12,438 downwards.
TTAGCCGCGCATTCACTTTACCTTGGCGTTTTAATTGTATTGCATAAGCCGCTTCTACTCGCGCTCTCACTTCAGCACTGGTTTCTTCTGCAGTCGTACTTTGTAGCTCCACGCTGCTTAGTCTAGGGAGCTCAATTTGCAAATCAATTCTATCGATAAACGGTCCCGATACCCGCGATAAATAACGCATCACTTGATCAGGGGTCGCCCGTTTATCATGATGGCACCCAGTCGGGCTGGGATTAAGTGCTGCAATAAGCTGAAACTGTGCCGGAAATTCCATTTGTCTTGCCGCGCGCGAAATCGTCACGGTTCCGGTTTCCATTGGTTCTCGTAACGAGTCCAGTACTTTGCGCTCAAATTCAGGCAGCTCATCTAAAAATAATACACCATTGTGCGCTAACGATATTTCACCGGGTTTAGGGTTAGACGAACCGCCTACCAACGCAACGGCAGAGCAAGTGTGATGAGGATTTCGAAATGGTCGCTGACGCCAATTGGTTAAATCGATTGAGTGGCCAATAATGGAATACAAAGCGGCAGTATCAATGGCTTCATCATCTGACATGGTTGGCATTATTGTAGACATTCGTTGCGCAAGCATTGATTTACCGGTTCCTGGTGGTCCTAAAAATAGTAGGTTATGTCCACCTGCGGCAGCAATTTCTAATACACGTTTAGCACCAGGTTGGCCTTTTACATCACTTAAATCGAGTAAAAAGTCTGGCGCTTGGGTACAGTCAGGGTAGGTAATATTCAATGGTAAAGGTTGTTGGTTGAGTAAGTCTCCCCACACCTCTTGTATAGAGCTTACCGCTTTTCGTTTTACACCGCTGACAAGGCTGGCCAAACTATCGTTTTCAAGAGGAAGAAAACAGCAACGGTTTTGCTCTTTAGCTCCAAGCACTGAGGGTAAAATAGCATTTACTGCACGTATTTCACCATTAAGTGCAAGCTCACCATAAAACTCATACTTATGAATATCAGGGCAGACTATTTGTCCCGATGCGACCAAAATGCCTACCGCAATCGCAAGGTCAAACCGCCCGCCGTCTTTTGGTAAATCGGCGGGTGCTAAATTAACGGTGATACGTTGATCGGGAAATCCAAATTGAGAGTTTTCAAGGGCGCTGCGTACTCTATCCTTGGCCTCTTTAACCGATGCTTCGGGTAAGCCGACAATATGAAATGCAGGTAAACCATTCCCTAAATGCACTTCAACCATAACCTCGGGGGCATTAATTCCTACTTGTGCGCGAGAAAATATACGGGCTAACGACATTCCTTATCCTAGTTAACTGCTATATTAAACCAGTTTAGTCAGGATATTTAAAAACATGTAATATAATCTTCCATTTAATGGCCGAAAAGCGCAGCAATAAGGTCATTAACATACTCAAGATCATCGCCACTTCCACCGTTAAAGATAGGTTTATAGCTAACGTATACACGATACCACCAGCAATACAGGTAATAGCATAGAGCTCACCTTTGAGCAGCATAGGAATATCGCGGGCAAGCACATCGCGAATCAATCCACCAAAACAGGGGGTGATCACCGCCATAATAATAACCGTCATATCAGGCATACCGGCCAATTGCGCTTTTTGTGCTCCCATTACCGCAAAAAAGGCTAAACCAAATGCATCGGCTGTTTGTAAAACATAATAAGGAATCGATTTTTGTTTATTGATCAGTCGTGTTGTAACAAGCACTGCTGCTAAAATAGCATAGAAGTAGCTTTGATCGTGTAACCAAAATACGGGTTGATCGAGTATCACATCGCGAACAGTACCGCCACCAATAGCCGTAACGGTTGCAAGCACAACCACACCAAAGCCATCCATTTTCTTTTCATAGGCAACCAAGGTGCCCGATATAGCAAATACCGCTACGCCAATTAAATCAAACCAGTGATAGAGTTCAGTCATAATTTTTATTACAAAAAGTTTTAAAGAGTTTAACGCATAGCATACTAAATATTCAGCAATAACACTTTCAAAAAGTAGAATTAGAAAAGAACAGTAGGTATACGCGTTAAAAATAGCGTGAGGGAATATGAATTTTAGGCATAAAAAAACACGCTTTAGGCGTGCTGCTTTACTATAACTGTTTATTTCAGTGGTTGCGGGAGCCGGATTTGAACCGACGACCTTTGCTGGCTAATGAAGAGCTGAGACCGACGAGCTACCCATTTCACTGAATTTTAAGCATAAAAAAACACGCTTTAGGCGTGTCGATTTAATAAAACATGTTATTTCAGTGGTTGCGGGAGCCGGATTTGAACCAACGACCTTCGGGTTATGAGCCCGACGAGCTACCAGACTGCTCCATCCCGCGCCTGAAATTGCAGATTTGTTTATAGTTGCTTACATTACAACTTGGCTTCCAATCCTCTAAAGGAAATTGGTTGCGGGAGCCGGATTTGAACCGACGACCTTCGGGTTATGAGCCCGACGAGCTACCAGGCTGCTCCATCCCGCGCCTATATATTTTAAGTCTATCGACTACTTAATTTAATCTCTTAAGTTAGAGTTTACAGTAACCTCAAACCTCTAAAGGAAATTGGTTGCGGGAGCCGGATTTGAACCGACGACCTTCGGGTTATGAGCCCGACGAGCTACCAGGCTGCTCCATCCCGCGCCTGTAATTTCTTTGTAACAGTATCGTGTTATTCACAAGCCTGTTTCGAAGAGAGCGCTATAATATAGGAATAAACCTATAATGCAAGGTTTTACTAATTAAAAACGTTTAAGTGAACAAAAACCCATCAAAAGGCGGTTATTACACTAATCGCTGATGTGGGTTTATCATTTTTTGCCATTCCCAATCGGGATGCCCCATAACAATAAAGTCTGGGTTTTCTGTGCTTTCCCTTTGGTTATAGGTCAGAGGGTTAAACTCAGCATCGGTAATACACCCCCCCGCCTCTTCAACTATTACTTGTGATGCGCCAGTGTCCCATTCACCAGTGGGACCAATTCTTAAAAAGCAGTCAGCTTTACCTTCAGCAACAATACAAGCTTTAAGCGAACATGAGCCTAAAGCCACCGTTGCAAATTGCGCATTTAAATACTGACTCACGGCTTCTATTTTTTGGCGGCGACTTACAGCCAAAGTTAAACTTTCGGGAGGCGCTACAAATATTTGTTTATCATGCTCGCCTTTACGCTTAAACGCCCCATTATTAGCGGTAGCAAAATAGGTCACGTCTTTTGCTGGCCAATGAATCACTCCCAATACAGGATGATTATTTTCTATCAGCGCAATATTAACGGCAAAGTCGCCGCTTTCTAATATAAATTCACCGGTGCCATCCATCGGATCAAGCAGCCAATAGCGTTGCCAGTGCTGCCTGTCTTCCAATGCTGGGATCGGCGTCTCTTCTGACATAATAGGAATATCGGGAGCTAGCGCTTTTAAGCCAGCAACAAGTACATCGTTTGCGGCTAAATCTGCTTTAGTAACTGGCGTACTGTCTGATTTTTCTTGTTGACCAATATCATCTTTTTTATAAATAGCCATAATTGCATCACCTGCACTTTGGGCAAGTGTTATGCATGGTTCAAGTAATTTATCCATTAGTCGCTCCTGAGGCTAAGTACTTATCTAATAATAGCAGAGCGGCAACACTACGTGCTTCAGTAAAGTCAGGTTGTTCTAATAGCGACTGCCACTGCGCAAGTGGCCATTTAACAAGCACTAATGGCTCTGGCTCATCACCTAATAGGGTTTCAGGGTATAAATCTTTAGCAAAGAGGATATGCATAGTGGCATTGAAATAACTAGGCGCCATAGTGACCGTTTTAAGTGCTTCAAAGTATTCTGCACCAAAGCCAATTTCTTCTTTGAGCTCTCGGTTTGCCGCTTGCTCAGGTGTTTCACCGGGGTCAATTAATCCTTTAGGGAAACCTAACTGATAGTCATTGGTGCCGGCGCAATACTCTCGAACGAGTAGTAGTTCGTTTTCAGCTGTGATGGGTACAATCATAACGGCTCCACGGCCACCGCCGCGAATTCGTTCATACTGACGCTCTTCGTCATTTGAAAATTTTAGTTCTAAAGACTCCACAGTAAATAAGCGACTTTTAGCGACAACATTATTACTGAGAATTTGTGGTGGTGTTGGGTGCTTTTTCTGTGTCATGGGCATCAATTTGCTATCATTGCAGTTATACTAATCATATACCCAAATGAGTATAAGATGCGAGTTTCAGTTTGAATTAAAAGCAATTTAAATGCAGAGTTAATCATAAAATATCTTACCCGTAGTTAAGGTTAAATATTTATCTGCCGTTATTGAATTCGCCCTTAATATTTCATCATTGGGTATATGTTTTTAGAGTTCAATTAACAGAGCCCATTATATTTCGCTTGCAAGCATTCCATCGCAACGTAATCATTTAACGCCTCAATTTCCACAAGGATATATCATGCTCAATTGGTCAAAAATCGATACTGTATTACTCGACATGGACGGGACTTTACTTGATTTACATTACGACACTGACTTTTGGCTCAATGTTGTTCCACAACAACATGCTCTGGCTCAAAATATCAGTTTTGAGGAAGCCCGCGCAGATATCTTAAAACGCTATCAGGCTGTGAGTGGCAAAATTCAGTGGTACTGCTCTGACTATTGGGAAGCACAGCTAAACTTACCTATTCTCGAATTAAAGCGTCAATCTGCACATTTAATTAAAATACGTGAAGATGTTCCGCATTTTTTAACTGAACTTCGACGTGCAGGTAAAGAACTCATTTTACTTACCAATGCTCATCCAGAATGCGTGATGCTTAAATTTGAACATACCGCCATTGATAACTACTTAGATGGGGTAATATCAACGCATGAATATGGGGTAAGTAAAGAGCAACAAAGTTTGTGGCATAAGGTTCAAGGGGATTTAGGGTTTGATAAACGCCGCACATTATTTGTAGATGACAGCTTACCGGTATTAAATGCCGCACGAGAATACGGCATTGAGCATTTACTTGCGGTTGCTAACCCTAATAGCCAGCAACCGCATAATGTAATAGCCGATTACTTAAGCGTCACCGATTACCGTAAGCTTATTTAGGGTAACGCGCTACTAGGCCTTGATATACCTGTTTTGCAAAATCTACATGCTCAGTATCAAGGCTTTTAACTACTTCAACTAAGTGTTCGTTATCTTCTTTGCCATGCCACACTTTAATGTAGCTACCCTCTTTGTAACCATGATCCTGACGGAAGAAGTTCAGCGTATTTTTACCCACATAGCCACGATATAAATCATCAATATCCATACCGATTTGTGCCATACAACCGGCAAAAGCAGCCGCATTAAAGGTTTTATTGGCAACCGCACTGGCCGCTAATAGCTCAAGGGTTTGTTTGAAGTCATCACCTTGTTGTGGGGCGCTCATTTGAGTTTGTAGCTGCGTAGCGATTTGCTCGTAGCTGGTCTTACCGTCGATACGTAGCGATAAACCAAAATGAAAAATATCAACCAGCTCTAAAATTACTTGTTCAGTATCTGGCGTTTGTTTTTTCCACCATTTCCAACCGTAATGATCCAGCATTTCTGCACATTCAACCCAAATAGCTCTATACCACTCAAAGCCTTGACTAAACCATTGCTCATGTACTTTGGTATTCATGGCATTTTGCATTTCTAGCATAACAACTAGTTTGTTTAAATTCGCAGACATACTGGTTCCACTGTTGGATTTATAATTAGGGTAATAATACAGATAATATAACTTAACGACCAGCCGAAAACTCATGCCATGAGTTGATCAGGTCAACAAAGTCTTCAAAACCACAACCACTGCTTAAATCATTCTCTTCCAGCATGAGTTCATCATCTTGGTAGGCTAATATATCTTCGTTATCTTGATGCAGCGCATGCGCTTCGAATAATGCTTCATCTTTAGAAAGAATTAGGTCAATTTCGTGGCCTTTAAGTGTTAACGGTTCAAAGCTTGAACTCACCGAGCTAATAAGTGCTTGTACCATCGCGACTTTTTCTTTGCCAATTTCTTCGTTTAACCAGCGGCCAATTAGGGCATGCTCGCTGCTTATTTTAATGCGTAGCCCGCTAATAGGGTCACGTATAAATTGATATTCCATAACTTTATTCCAGTACTGCCAATGCAACAGATTATAACCTAATCAGCTATGAATAATGAAAGCCAGATACAAAAATAGCGCCATAAGGCGCTATTTAGCATCATCAATTTAGCTAACCGCCTGAGCGATAGCGTGCAGCATCAATAATTGCCCATAAATGGAACACGGCACCGATTACGGCTGGAACAACTAAAAACCATAGCGCATAACCGCCAAAAACCAGAATTGCAAAAACAAGTGCCGCTAAAATACGGCCCTGCACCAACTGCCCTAAACCGGGGAAGAAAATATTACATAATGCTGCGATTACGTTACCGCCAGAACCTTGTTGAGACATACTCACCTCTGTAGTTTAATTAATTTTGTATTTGTACTTATTATTTATACTTACACACTTTATGCCAATTTATTAAAGCTTACAAATCATGTAGTTAAATTATTACGAATTTATCAGTTTAGTATTTTTTGCCAAAAATAGGTCAAATTAGCAATTTTAAATAGGTATTTTAATTACTTGCTCAGTTTATACTGTTAACTATTCAACAACTTAAATACGTATTTTATAAATAGCTGTTTATAAAAACAGTATTTTATTTAGCCTAACAAAAACACCTGTTATACTGCCCCCATTATTGATTGAAAAGGCGTAACGATGGACGTTTCTGAATTACTCGATGGCTTAAATGACAAACAACGCGATGCCGTTGCAGCCCCACTACAAAACATGCTGGTATTAGCAGGTGCTGGTTCGGGTAAAACACGTGTTTTAGTTCATCGTATCGCGTGGTTAATGCAGGTTGAGCAAGCTTCTGCTTATAGTATTTTTGCGGTTACCTTTACTAATAAAGCCGCTAAAGAAATGCGCACGCGAGTAGAAGAAACCTTAAAAGCACCAGTCGGTGGTATGTGGATTGGTACATTCCATGGTTTATCACATCGTATTTTGCGCGCTCATCACCGTGAAGCAAACCTACCAGAAGCCTTTCAAATTTTAGATTCTGATGATCAGCTAAGAATGATCAAGCGCCTATTAAAATCAATGAATATTGATGACAAAAAATGGCCTGCTAAACAGTTTGGTTGGTATATAAGCGCTAAAAAAGATGAAGCTCTGCGCCCTAAAGATATTCAGGCATACGATATTAACGAGCAAATGATGCTGCGTGTTTACGCGGCCTATCAAGAAGCTTGTGATAGAGCGGGCCTAGTTGATTTTGCAGAAATATTACTACGTAGCTATGAGGTTCTTAAAAATAACCCAACCTTGCTGCGTCATTATCAGCAGCGCTTTGCGCACATGCTTGTAGACGAGTTTCAAGATACCAACACCATTCAATATGCGTGGTTAAAACTACTTGCGGGCGATACCAGCAGTATCATGATTGTAGGCGATGATGACCAAAGTATTTATGGTTGGCGCGGCGCAAAAATAGAAAACATTAAGCGCTTTTTAACTGATTTTGACGCAGAGACGATTCGCCTTGAGCAAAACTATCGCTCGACTGCCACTATTCTTAAAGCCTCAAACGCGTTAATTCAAAATAACTCCGAGCGAATGGGTAAAAGTTTATGGACCGACGGTAACGACGGTGAACCTATCTCTATTTATGCTGCTTTTAATGAGCTAGATGAAGCGCGCTTTGTGAGTAGCAAATTACGTAGCTGGCTTAATGCAGGTAACGCACTACAAGATGCGGCTATTTTATATCGTAGTAATGCGCAATCACGGGTACTTGAAGAAGCGATGCTACAAGAAGGTTTAAAATACCGAATTTATGGCGGTATGCGATTCTTCGAACGCCAAGAAATTAAAGATGCTCTTTCATACTTACGCTTAGTGGGTAACCGCCAAGATGATGCGGCATTTGAGCGTGTTATTAATACGCCCGCCCGCGGCATTGGCGATAAAACATTAAGCCATATACGTGACTGCGCTCGCGCTGAATCTTTGCCGCTTTGGTATGCTGCTAAAGCCATTGTAGAGCAACAGCATTTATCGGGTCGCGCTTCTGGAGCTGTTGCCAAGTTTGTTGAGTTAATTGAACATATTGAAGATAAAATTAGTGACTTAACGCTGCACGAGCAGGCTAAATATGCCATTCAAACCTCAGGGTTAATGGCAATGTATCAGGCTGAAAAAGGTGAAAAAGGCCGTGCTCGGGTTGAAAACTTAGAAGAATTAATTAGCGCCTGCGATCAATATGAACTCCCTGAAGAGGAAGAATTTAGTTCACCACTACAAGGCTTTTTAGCCTACACCTCGCTTGAATCAGGTGAAGGGCAAGCTGATGAACATGAAGATGCGGTACAAATGATGACGCTTCACTCAGCTAAAGGCTTAGAGTTTCCGCTGGTATTTATGGTCGGTGTTGAAGAGGGCATGTTCCCATCACAACAAAGTAATGAAGAAACGGGCCGTTTAGAAGAAGAACGCCGTCTTTGTTATGTAGGTATGACCCGTGCTATGGATAAACTGTATATAAGCCACGCAGAAAGCCGCCGTTTATATGGTCAAGAAAAATACCACAGCCCATCGCGTTTTTTACGTGAAATACCCGAAGACTGCGTAGAAGAAATTCGCATTAAAACACAAGTCTCAAGACCGCCTGCTGCAGGGCGCTTTAGTGCATCAGTAAGCCATGCGGCATTTGAGGAAAGCGGGTTTAACTTAGGTCAACGCGTACTGCACGCTAAATTTGGTATAGGCACGGTGCTTAATTACGAAGGCAGCGGCGCACAATCGCGTGTACAGGTTAACTTTGACGACTTAGGTAGTAAGTGGTTAGTAACAGCTTATGCAAGACTACAAGCCGTTTAACCGCGTTATAAAGCATCTGCAACAGCAGCTAACGAATGCTAAACATCGTCAGTTACTGTTGCTTACAGGCGATAAAAATTGGTGTTATGAGCAATGCACTCAGCTGCTTGCTCAATTACAGCAACCCTCTTTTGTTCTTTCTAAAAACACAAATTTAGTTAATGCACATTGGCCAGAGCATACCCATCAAATTTTAGGGCAAGAGTGCGCCCATGCTGTTTATGATGGCTACAGTGGACTGGTGCCAGATAAACTAGCAGCCTTGGCGGGCGTAGTTCAAGCGGGTGGCTTTTTAATTCTATTACTTCCAGCGCTCAAATCACTTGAACATTGGTGCGATCCTGCGCTGCCATTATTTCAATCATTTGGACAAGCGTATCAATACAGCTTTTTTAATCAACGTTTAAAGCACTTACTGAGCAGCGCCTCCTTATTACATTTTAATCAACAAGATGACTGGGTTACTCTTGCCGACATTGATGCCTCAGCAGGTACAATAGATTTTACCGAGCAACAACAATGTATTGAATTAATAAAAAAAACCGCACACGGACGGGCAAATAGACCATTATTGATTAATGCTGATCGGGGACGGGGGAAATCAGCGGCGTTAGGGATTGCCGCAAGCGAGCTCAGCGATAAAAAAATCCTCATCAGCTCTATGCAATTTCGCGCATTGCACAGCAGCTTTAAACATTTAGCAAACGCACTTAATTTGGAGTATCAAGCAGGCAATAAATGCATTGCAAACATGCAATATATTGCACCTGATCAACTACTTAACGAACAGCCTGAGTGTGACTTGCTATTAATTGATGAAGCGGCAGCAATCCCTGTTCCAATGCTCATAAAACTACTCCACCTTTATCCTCGCGTGGTATTTTCAAGCACCATGGTTGGCTATGAAGGCAATGGTCGCGGCTATATTCTAAAGTTTACTCGCTACATTAAAACGCATTTTAAAAATATGCGCAGTATGACTCTTGAACAGCCTATTCGCTTTGCAAAGCAGGACCCATTAGAGCAGCACATTCGCACGTTATTAGCCTTAGATGCTGAACATCACAGTCTCACCTTACACTCTACCCCTTTGCAATTTAAGCAGTTACAGGCACATCAACTTGCTAGTAACGAGCCACTACTTTATCAAGTGATTGGGTTGCTAACGCTGGCACATTATCAGACCAGTGTGAATGATTTACGCCACTTACTAGACGCCACTAAACAACATGTATTTGTTTGCCAACAAGGTGATAATATTCTCGGTGTCTGTTTAATTGCGATTGAAGGTGGATTTAATGCTGCCATGAGCAATGAAATAGCACAAGGAAAGCGTAGGCCTCAAGGTCACTTAATGGCACAAACGCTAGCACAATTGAGTTTTAATGCTGATGTTTTAAAACAACACTGCGCCCGCGTGGTGCGTATTGCCATTGATCCACAGCATCACAACAAAAAAATAGGCACACAGTTACTTAAATACTGTGAACAGCAATTGCAGAGCGAGTGTCATTGGTTTGGTGCCAGCTTTGGTGGCAATGCGCAATTACTCAGTTTTTGGCAAAGTAATGGCTTTGATTTAGTTAAACTCGGTTTTCAAAAAGATAAGGCAACGGGCGAGCACAGCGCATTAGTTGTTAAAAGCTTAACTAAAAGTGAGCAACTAGTAGAGCAATTAGTAGCACAGTTCGAAGCCGATTTCCCTTTGCAACTACTCGATCACTATAGTCAGCTTGATTATCAACTGGTCGCGAAAATTGTCTCTCATTTTAATACTCATACCGACAGTATCACTGAGCAATCAAGATTAAAGTCTATGTTAACAAGTGACTACCAGCTTTTTAATATAAAACCATTACTCTGGCGACGTTTTTGGGCATTGCCGTATAGCTTGCCAACCGATGACGATAATTTCCAATATGTTTTTATTAGGCTAGTATTACAAAATTGGACACCGAAAAATATCCAAAGTCAGTTAGGTTTGAATGGCACAAAGTCATTTAATACATTATTTAAAAAGGCTGTAAATAATTGGTATGAGCGCATTTCGCATAATAGTAAGCCTTAACATTGTCCTTATAGCATTAGTGCTTGGGCAAACTTTCGCGCGTGCCGAGCAAACCAACGACAAAGTAATTAAGCTGGGCATGTCTACTGCACTAACTGGTCCTGCTAAAAATATTGGCCAATAGTTATATAAAGGTAGCAGCGTTTATTTTGACAAAGTTAATAACGCTGGCGGTATTAATGACGCTAAGGTGCTACTTTTAGTTGCTGACGATCACTATGAACCCAAACAAACCGTTAATAATACTCGTGAGTTTATTTACACAAATAAAGTTGATGCCCTGTTTGCTGCCAAAGTACCCCAACCAGCCATGCAATTATACCTTTACTAGAGCAATCAAAAATTCCGTTCTTAATGCCTTTTAGCGGGGAGAGCTTTCTACGTGAAAAACCGTCAGTTAAAGCATTTAACTTAAGAGCAAGCTATAACGACGAAGCACAAGAACAAATCAAATACCTCGTTGAAGAGCATAAACATACTAAAATAGGGCTGTTTATACAGGCTGACGAATTTGGCTTATATGTAGAATCAGGGCTAAGAGAAGCACTCGCTAAATATAACCTTACACCGGCAATAGTTGCTCGCTACAAACGCAATAGCCAAGAAGTGGAGTCAGCACTTAATACCTTAAAATTAAGCGGAGTTACGGCAATCTGTTTAGTCGGCACTTATGAACCACTCTCTGAGTTTATTAATAGCGCCCAAAAGCAAGGGTTTAATCCTGAATATACTAGCGTTTCGTTTGTACCCAGCTTTGACTTATTTGATGAAGTAAACTCACCATCAAATATTATGGTAACGGAGATTGTTCCAAACCCACTAAATTGTAACGATAATTTTTGTACTGAGTTTTTAGCCGACATGCAAGCGAGCAACATTAAAAAACCGAGTCGTCTTCATTTTGAGGGTTATATTAACGCTATGGCATTTAGCAAAGCAGAAGATATAAAACCTCTCGATAAGTTGACTGAAATAGGCTTTGATATTGATCCACAAACAAGAAATATGATGCATGGATTAATTAAGCTAGCCGATAAACACAGCGTACTTATTGATCCAAGCGCTATATTTAAACCCAAAGAACTTCAAGCTTCTAACAACACACAAGAGCAGGAAACCGAAGCCTATGGACTGTTCTAAGCTAATTATTTGTTATAAACAACACTTAATAACAAAAGTTCGGTTAGTAGGCTTTAAGTGTACTAGCTTTAGGCGCTTATTATTTTCCTTTTAACTGATGCCTTTTACCTTTCAGCTGCATTTTCACTTTCCTGCATACGTAAAAAAGCCCGACTATTGCTAGTCGGGCTTTCTCTTATTTGGAGTCGGTGCGCTACTTCGTAGCGACAACGCAGTAGAGTGTCGTGGTGCCCACAGCGGTAGAGAGCCACATAGCAAATGTATAGAGTCGGCATTAGGCGCTTATTATTTTCCTTT
>NZ_JALNTH010000060.1:0-34664 GCF_023161935.1 Pseudoalteromonas sp. 2CM28B | reverse complement strand
AGCGGCACACGAGGCTCGAACTCGTGACCTCGACCTTGGCAAGGTCGCGCTCTACCAACTGAGCTAGTGCCGCTTTAAAGTTAGTCAGTAATTTGTCCGTTGGTGCGCGACAGGTCGCGTCCTACATTCTGGCAACTGAACTAGTGCCGCTTTAAATATTGTCAGTAATTTGTCCGTTGGTGCGCGACAGGTCGCGTCCTACGTTCTGGCAACTGAGCTAGTGCCGAACTTACTGATGGTATTTAAACCACTCAAACACACCAACCCCGCGAGGGTTATCGTCTTGAGCGGGGCAGGATTCTACAATAATCTAATGTGTTTGCAAGTGTTTTTTACAAATTAAAGAATTTTTCTCTATACACCTTTAATTCCATAATAGAATCTTTAATGTCATCGAGAGCTAAATGAGAGCCTTTTTTATTTACCTGTTCTAGTACCTCAGGCTTCCAACGTCGGGCAAGCTCTTTAATTGTGCTTACATCTAAATTTCGATAATGAAAAAAGTCTTCAAGCTCGCGCATATACTTATTCATAAAGCGTCTGTCTTGACCTATTGAGTTACCACACATCGGTGATTTACCCGCAGGAACCCACAGCTTTAAAAAATTAAGCGTTTGTTCAACCGCATAAGCTTCATCATATGTACTGGCTTTACAACGGGCAGTCAAACCTGATTTCCCATGCTGTGTAGTACACCATTCGTCCATGCCATCTAACAGCTCATCACTTTGATGAATAGCTATAGTAGGCCCTTCCGCGAGTATATTTAAATCGGCATCAGTTACTACTGTTGCAATTTCGAGTATTTTATCTGTGGCCGGCTCAAGTCCAGTCATTTCCAGATCAAGCCAAATTAAATTAGATTCATTAATAGTCATAGTAACCTTAAACAGTGCTTTTCTTTAGATCCAACGCATTTCGATATATCATATTAGCATCAACCGTCGAGCTAAAGCTTTTTTATACGCAAAGCCGACATTTAAACCAAGGTTATAGGCCAAAAGTGGCAAAACAGAAAAAATTAAGTAAAGGCCAATCTCGCAGGATCAAGGCTAATCATCAAAAGCGCTTAAATAATGCCGATACAAAATTGGCAAAAGGTGGCGCACAAGAGTGGCAAACAGATAATCTGGGCGCAACCGAAAACGCTGTCGTGATCAGCCGTTTTGGCCAACACGCCGATGTAGAAACACAAGAAGGTGACGTATTACGCTGTAATATTCGCCGTACCGTTACTAACTTAGTGTGTGGTGATGAAGTACTATTTCGCCGCGCAAAAGTAAGTGAAGGCGACTTAGCAGGCGTTATTGAAGCAACACAAGAGCGCCGCTCACAGCTTACGCGTCCCGACTTTTACGATGGCGTAAAAGTAATCGCTGCAAATATTGACCAAATTTTAATGGTCTCAGCGGTACTGCCAGAGTTTACGCCCAGTATTATCGACCGTTACTTAATTGCCTGTGAAGACATGGGTATAGAACCTATTTTAGTACTTAATAAAATCGATTTAATCGACGACGAAGGCCTAAATGAAATTCAAAAAGTACTCGATATTTATCGAGGCCTTGGTTATCAGGTACTGCTTGTAAGTAGTGTAACCGGCGAAGGCATAGATGATTTAAAAAACGTACTGGTTGATAAAAATAATATTTTTGTTGGTCAAAGTGGCGTAGGTAAATCAACCTTAGTTAACACTGTGCTTCCTGATGCCGAAATATTAACTAAAGAAGTATCAGAAAACAGTGGCTTAGGGCAACATACCACCACTGTATCGCGCTTACATCACCTACCAAGTGGTGGTAACCTAATTGACTCACCGGGAATACGTGAGTTTGGTTTATGGCACTTAGATGTTGAACGGGTAACCTGGTGCTTTAAAGAATTTAGAGAGTTTATAGGCGGATGTCGTTTTAGAGACTGTAAGCATTTAAACGACCCTGGCTGTATAATTCAACAAGCGGTAGCCGATGGCGATATTTCGCAATTGCGATTCGACAGCTACCACCGTATTTTAGAAACAATGGCCGATGGCCGTGCTGGTGCACGCGCACCTCGCGTTTAATTTAGGAAACAATCTGTGAGTTTAGACAAATTTAAAATTGCAATGCAGTATGCAATGCCAAAGCACTTTATTTCACGCGTAGTAGGTAAATTAGCAGCAGCAAAAGCCGGTGCTTTAACTACAACGCTTATTAAACTATTTATTAAACAATATAAAGTAGACATGAACGAGGCTTTGTATGAAGACCCAGCGCACTACAAAACGTTTAATGAGTTTTTTACTCGCCCATTAAAAGACGGTGTGCGCCCAATGGCGCAAGGCGAGAACGTAATTACTCACCCTGTTGATGGTGCTATTAGCCAACTGGGCGACATTGTTGATGGGCAGCTAATACAAGCAAAAGGTCATGACTACAGTCTACAAGCACTATTAGGTGGCTCTGAAGATGATACAACACCATTTTTAGGCGGAAAATTTGCTACCATTTATTTAGCGCCAAAAGACTACCACCGTATTCATATGCCTATAGACGGCACACTAAGTAAAATGATTTACGTACCGGGCGACTTATTTTCGGTAAACCCGCTTACAGCGCGCAATGTCCCTAATTTATTTGCTCGTAACGAACGTGTAGTGGCTATTTTTGAAACCGAAATTGGCCCACTTGCTATGGTACTAGTAGGCGCAACCATTGTTGCCAGCATAGAGACCGTTTGGGCTGGCACCGTAACACCACCAGCCGGTAGCGATGTGTTTAGCTGGAACTACCCAACTAAAGGCGAAAACGCCATTACCCTTAAAAAAGGTGAAGAAATGGGCCGCTTTAAACTAGGCTCAACAGTGGTACTAGCATGGGGTGCAGATAAAGCAGACATTTTAGACGACCAACTGCCTGAAACAGTAACGCGTTTAAACACCGCATTTGCAACAATTAAAGAAAGTGAAGAGCTGTAAGCCCTCTGAATAAAGACGTTTTATCACATTGCTCTGTTCTCGTAGTTCACGGTTTTGAGTTCAGAGCAATGTTAATCTATAAGCTAAGTTTGATTTCGCTGCACCTGATGATAATTTAAAACGGTTTAAATACAATCATTACTAAATTACGCTTAGCTCTGTAGCAACTTCAATAATACAATCAGCTTACGCTTATCAAGTTTACCCATTTGCTCACTATTACTGAGCGCAAAAATAACCCCTTCGTGTTCGGCGCAATTTATATCATCTCGCGATTCAACCACATTTGCCCATAGTTCTAAATCATCTATCTCTATTTCGTGGTTTACACAACGTGTTAGCACGTCAATCAATACCGGCTTTGTGAGTGTATAACCGGGAGCACCTTCCTCTGCTGGGGTAGAAATAATCACGCTAATAGCATCATCTCTTTGCTCACCAAAGGTAATAAATTCGGCCAATGCTTTTTGTATATTCATAATATTTGTTATTCTTGCTGCTCTACTGCTGATAAGACTTAAAATGACGAGATTAAACTGCTCACAATGCCACACTGCGCTTAGTTGTAATGTAAACGATATAAACGCATGTTGGTGTAACCAATTACCTGCTATTTTACCGCTTGAAGAGTCAGCAACAAGCTGTTTATGCCCGCAATGTACGCTTAATAAAATAAACGCTTATTTAGCGCATATTTATACTCAGCCAATCAAAGCACAAATTGAGTTTGCTAAAAAATTTAGAGGTAATGACAATTTAATCGAAGGGCTAGACTACACCATGCAAAATGGCTACATGGTGTTTAGTAAATGGTTTTTTTTAAAGCGAGGTACATGCTGTAAAAATGGCTGTAAAAATTGTCCTTACAGCTAAATCACAACATGTTGATATACAATACGCGGTTAAATAAGTTCGTTGGGCACATTGTTGCTGTATTGTGCAAATTTATCCGCCCCTTTAAAACGTAACTCAATTGCTTTGATATGCTCTTCTTCGGCGTGTTTCCAAACGCCCGGCACACTATACACATGCTTTAAATAGCAAAAAAACTTATCACGTAGCTGCGGATTAAACTGCCATCCTTGAGCTACATCTGTTACTTGGGCAGCTAAGCCCTCACGAGTATCAGCATGCTTAACTAAGCCTTCTATATTATAACAAGCCTGCCCTACAGTAATTACGCGCTTATTTAGTAACAGTGCTTCTAAACCGACCGTAGAGTTGATAGTGATCACCGCTTCTGCGCATTCAATAAGTTCACAGGTTTTATTGCCGTTTGCAAAAAGTGCAATTGGGTCTTTATTGTATAAATGGGTGTAATGCTTGTGCCACGACGGGTGCTCTTTAAAAACGACCTTTAAACTAGGATCGTTCAACGCTTTCACTGCGCTAACAACTTCATCGTATAGCATTTCCATTGAGTCAATCCATGGCGAAAAGCTCGCTAATTGCGTATCGTGAGGCACTTGAAAAGGCACAAATATGTATCGTTCAGGTATATTTTCAGCTGCAAAATCACAGCGTTTTTTATGGTTTTCTCGTGGGACAAGCGCCGGTGCATCAAAGTTTAAGGCATTATTTGCATTAAAATTTAAATAAAAATCAGGATCTCGACTTAGCGACGCATTAAAGTTAATTCCTTGAGGGTCTAAACTGGTGGTACCCGGAAGCAAACCATTTTCATAATAAAATTGCTTAATACCCAGTGCCTTGGCAGCCATAGCAACGGTAGTATTAGGCAGTTTATTTCCATTCCATATCACCATTACATCAGGGTTAACTTCCGTTAATAAAGCTAAATATTTTGCGTAACGTAAACGCTCAAAAAAGCGCAGCCCCACTTTGTAAACCGCCGATACTAAAGCATTGTTCCAAAGGTTATTACGGGCGCGCTTACGTTTTAGTTGTGCATTAATAACATCGTTAAAATCAACTTTAAACGCTTTACTTAAATAGTGTATAGCTGAAAGCTTTGGCGCCCCCATAACATGCAGTTGGCAATCCATACTCAGCTTTTTGATTATTTTTTTATAGTACTTTGCATGTACATTTTTGCGGGATATAAATAGGTAAGACATACAAGCTGTGCGCGCCAATTATTGTTTATCGGGAAATAATACTAAGTGGACACTATTACAAAAGTAAGGTTCACTGCTACGAGTAAATAATTTACAGATGTTGCCTAAATTCTTATTATTTTACTACGCAGCGGTGCCATCCTAGATAGAATCTCATTTTGTATGCTATGGCTAATATTTTGCTCTTCCATCGCATTTACAAGTAAGTCCACCACATGGTTAAAATCTTTCTCAGTTATGTGCATCCCAGTATGAATATCTACCATAGAGTCACCTTTATACTTGCATGGGCCATCAACTAGCATACACATATGCATAATAAAGCCTTCTCTAAAGTGGCTTATGTCGCTGTGTTCAAAATAATGCAGTACTTGTTCATCATTACCTATTTGGTAAATAAAACTGTCTACAATACGCGTAAGCCCCGCTCGGCCATCAAGCTGTTGATAAAGCGATAAATTTGTTGAGCTTGCGCACCCTGCCAGGGCACTTAAACACAACCATAAAATGACAACGTTTTTCATTACCAGTACCCTGTTACCGATAAGTACCACCCTGTTTGATCGCTCGCACCTGCAATGCTACCTAAATCTAAGTATGCAGCGGTGACACTCACGTGCTTGTTTGGCATCCAAGCAACAAATAAGTCTTTCCAGTCTTGTTCACCCAAATTAAGGTTATTAGACTTTTGCCTATACTCTATACCTACGGCAACACTTCGGCTCAAAAACACAGCGGTGCTGCCTTCAAATAAAATTTTTGCATCATCATTTGCTCCACCATAACCAAGCAAACCGAGTTGATTAGCCTCACTGTAGCGAGTTGTGACGTTCCAAAACCAGTTAAGCCCACCTACAGCGCCTAAGTGGAGTTTACTAGCTGCTAGGTAGTAATCAGTGCCACTAGTATCTTTTGCTCCTACGAGGGTCGCAACAGCGCCATCATCAAGGGATTTATGCTGTATACCCACACTCAATTGCGGCCAGTCACTGTAAACTATGTCGCCGTATAAACGAATTTTAGCGCCCGTGATAGATTGCTCTATTTCGGTATCAAGTGCAGGCACGTCAAAACGTTGTTGAGCGTAGCTAAGTTCTACACGATTAAATAGGTTAACTTGCGCTCCACATACATCTAAAGTGTAGTCTGTTACATCTGCACGGCTACAAAAGCCATTCACAGAGAACTCGTCTTCGCTGGCGTAACCTGCAAGTTGTGCCCAAGGCACAATACCGCCGCCCCCGCTGCCTTCTATTTGCGAAACCCCGGGGGTCGCTAATAATTTACCATCGCTTGCTAAACCAGAAAAACTCGAGCTAAGTAATAACCCAAGTAATAAACACTTAACTTTTTTCATAATATTCCTTTAGCCACTGTTCTAATAGTTCTGCTTTTAAAGGCCTACTTAGGTAATAACCCTGAGCATGGTCACAATGCATAAGTTTAAGTAAGTCTAACGAACCCCTGTTTTCAACGCCCTCTGCAACAACGCTAAAGCCTAGTTGATGCCCTAAGGTAATTGACGACTGCACTATGTATTGATCCTTGCGCGACTCATCTAACTTTAAAATAAAGCACTTATCTAACTTTAGCTCATCAATAGGCAGCATTTTTAATCTCCCCAGTGATGTTTGCCCTACGCCATAATCATCCAATGAAATTTTTACACCGATGGCTTTTAAGTTTTGTAATGCTTTTATGCCTTTTTCTTCATTTTCAATCATGTCGCGCTCAGTTAATTCAACAGTAATGAGGGTTGGATCAACATTGTATTTTTTTAGAGTACGCACTAACGCTGAATGAAAACTCGGTGAGGCAATATCTTGTGCTGATACATTAATTGCTGCCTGCATTTCAATCCCTTTAGCCTGCCAATCAGCCACCTGAGAAACCACAGTGTTAACAACCCATGATGTAAGTTCAACAATAAGTCCCGATTGCTCGGCTAAATCAATAAACAGTTCTGGGTTTACCCAGCTGCCATCTTTACGTTGCCAGCGGATCAGTGATTCGACTTTATTTATTTTTTGTGTGTGTAAATGCAGTTTAGGCTGATAGGTCATAAATAATTGCCCATCATCATCGCTAATGGCTTGTTTAAGCTCATCTAACATTTTAAGACGATCTAAATGCGCTTCGTCTTCACCATTTTGGTAATAATGAATACTGTCTTGGCTATCTGTTGCATTGTCTACGGCAATAAGTACGCGTCGCATTAAATCATCGCTGGCAAGACCTTGCATAGGATACTCGACAACCCCAGCGCTAAAGCGTAAGTTAATTTTTAACGTTTTAATGGTATAACACGCTAATAGCTGTGCCATTAAACCAACTATACCGCTTTTTTTCTCTCTGGCAGCGGCACTTGGAAACACAGTTAAAAACTCATCGCCACCAATACGCGCATGAAAGCCGCCAAGTTCGTCCGAAAAGCCACTAATTCGATTGGCAACCGCTTTTAAACATTCATCGCCTACGCGTGGGCCTAGCTTATCGTTTATATGCCGTAAACCTTTTATATCAATAGCAACCAGGGTGTATTGTGTAGAGGGAGTCAGCTCATCATCGAGTACTTCAAGCATAGCCGAGCGATTATAAAAGCCTGTAAGCGAATCATGGCGTGCCTGAAAACTAATTTTTTGTTCACGCTCGTTAATATCGTTACCCATGTTATCAAAGGCGTTAGCAAGGGTTGCTATTTCGGTACTTTGTTTAGATGCATTAAATTCAAATGCGTAATTACCTTGTGCAAATTGCCTGGCAATAACTGCAAGCTGTGAGAGTGGGGTTGTTAAGTTATTTGCCAGTAAACTACTGGTAATAACCCCCACCAGCATCGTTAAAATGGCCATAATAATTAGCGTAAACAATAAGTTTTCAAAATCGTTATAGCTTTGCGTTAAATCAGCACTGAGCAAAATTGTTACCGCATCCCCTTGTAGGGAGGGCAACATAATATCTTGGTTTTTATATACAGGATAATCACCAAACAAACGCGTTGTTGTGGTGGTGTTAAAGTAGTTTTTAGGTGAAAAAAACTCTGGGCGATTAAGCAACGAGCTTCTTACGAGGTTGTCCTGCTCAGCAATAAAGCTGACATCCATTCCTGTTAGGTTTTTAAGTTCTAGGGCGACTTCGTCATCAATTTTGAAACCCACTAAGCTGTATGCAACGGTTCTAGGCGCCCTTACAGGTAGTAAAATAACTTGATATAGCTGATTATTAAGAACAACAAAGCTCGATTGCTCTGGCGAAGTTAATAACTCATCCAGTAGCGGCTTTAAATTTTGAGGGTA
This sequence comes from Pseudoalteromonas sp. 2CM28B, assembly GCF_023161935.1. Taxonomy (NCBI): domain Bacteria; kingdom Pseudomonadati; phylum Pseudomonadota; class Gammaproteobacteria; order Alteromonadales; family Pseudoalteromonadaceae; genus Pseudoalteromonas; species Pseudoalteromonas sp. 2CM28B. The sequence goes on along the minus strand of NZ_JALNTH010000060.1, from coordinate 26,334 downwards.
CAAATCTGCATTAGTATTGGCTGAAATTAATTTACCTGATAAATCAATCAGTAGCATAAGCTCTGCATCAATACGCTGGCTGTGATTAAACAACACACTACTTATGGTGCCTGCATCGCGAGTGGCAACCGCTTGCTTAAAGCCAAAGTCGGCAGTGAGTACTTTAGCAGCAGTAAGCAGTAGGCTTTCTTTTGCGCTCAAATATTGCTTATATACATTTTGCGCTACGCTAATATCTTGATTTACTTTTTCTTCTTGAAACTTACTTGTAGACCACCAAAAGCTAACAATGCTCACCATCGTGGTCAGTAACACTAAGCCTACACATAAAACAATAATGCGGTTTTTTAAACTGTTAGTCATTACCGCCCTTAAACTTACTACCAAAAGTATTTCGCGGTGCTGGGGTGGAGGTATTAACCTTAATTAGTAACTCATTGTTATTGTTTATTGTTATCATTTTTTTATTTTCCAACGGTGCAGTTTGTAGCGCATGCCACACACTCAGCGTAGTCGGTAACGGCGTTATGTCTAAGGTTAACTTACCCGTATCATTCGTTTTATAAACGTGTTCACTATTGGCTACATAAATATAGCCAACCATAGAGTCATGAATATTACAGCCTAGTACAACAACACCTTGCTGATCAAAAATTACAGGCTCTTTAGGTTGGCCTGAATAGAGTTTTAGCTGAAAGGGCTTAGCCTGAGAAAAAGAGTAAACATGATGGCGAATATTATCGCTGTTAGGAAAGTTAACCTGCTGGCCTTTTTGCACCACCAGTAAATCAGGCAAAAACGCTTTATGTACTTGGTCCATTACCGCAACGGGTAACGTAGTGCGCTCTGACTTTGTCGCCTTATAAAGCTCAACGATTGCGTCTTTTAGTGGCTGACCATGCTGGTCTTGAATTACTAAATCAATATTTTCACCCAGTACGCCTTGGCTAAAAAATAAAGTAGCGGCGAGTAAATAACCTCTTTTATTAAAAACTTGCTGCACTTGCCTAAACATATCAATACCTAAAAGTTAATCTTAGGTTAAGTTAATTAGAGACCAGCACTAATTGCAAGGAATATAGCCCAGTAACTAAAAATAAAGACTGGGCTTTGTTTGTTTTAATACTTTAGTTGTACTATTTTACAATAAGGTCGTAATCAGTATCTAAAATATTAATTACTTCTTGGCGAGGATCTTCTGGAATTACAATCTCTTTACCAATGATTTTACTGGCAATGCCTACATAAGTGTTAGACACCTCAAGCATGACCGATTCTGGTAAAATAAAGTCTTTAGCAAGCTGCTCTCGCTCATCCATGCGGTCTTTATTTAACAGCACGTCACTTTCTGGCACAGTAGAAATTAATAACTGGCGGAACCCTTCTTTAGAGTTTTCGATTATTTTACCATCGCGGTAAGCCGCGCCATCCCATATGCGCGAAGAATCTGGGGTGCCTACTTCATCAATATAAATAAGCTGTTGGTTTCCGTCTAAATCCTCTACATAACCAAACTCAAATTTTGTATCTACAAATATTTGATCAAGCTTTGCCAGCTCTTCACTAATTAGCTTAAAGCCCTCAACCAATAGCTTTTCGTATTTAGTCACATCCTCTGCCGATTTAAAATTAAATACGTCTAAATTATCAGTGATATTAGCGCGCGTAATATTCACATCATCAACAGGTGGAATATCAGCCACGCCTTCGATAATACCTTTTGTAGAAGGGGTTATTAGTACGTTTTCAAGCTTTTGGTTTGCTCTTAAGCCCTCAGGTAAGTCTATGCCACAAAAGTTGCGAACCCCTTTACTGTAATCACGCCACATGCTGCCGGTTATATATTGGCGCGCAATTGCTTCTACTTTTACGGTGCTTGCTTTGCGCACAATCCATACATAAGGATGAGGAATATCAACAATGTGGTTACCCGCAAGGCCAGCTTTATCAAATAACTTAAACCAATGAGATGCAACAGAGTTAAGCGCAATACCTTTTCCCGGCACGCCGTTTAAGCCATTTTCGCCTTGCCAAATACAATCAAAAGCAGAAATACGGTCTGAAATAACCATAATTGCCAGCTCAGTTCCTTGCGGAACTTTATAGTTTTTTTCTTTAATGAGGCGTGCGCTGTCTTCATCTGTTAGCCAATAAACCGAACGAACTTTACCGCTGTGTACGGCACCTTTAGTGCGAATGGGTAAGTCATCGTTTACGTCTAAAACTTTATAGCTAGTCATGCTATCTCCGGGGTTAGGGATGCTCATAGAGCAAAGTATGGTATGGGGTTATAAGCGCTATATAATAAATCAGCCTACCCTAAAGCTCAATCAGCACTGAAAACTAAATAACCTGAACTCTGGTTAAGAGACTTCCTAGGGCGTGTTGTAATATGCTGAAATTTAAATTTATTTTCTCTAGCCAGAGATTTTCAATGAAAGTAAGGCGAATTTACGCGTCAATAGCTGGCCTATTGCAAGTAAACTCAACGCAGTTAGCGCTGAAAATAGCTGCTAGAGATAGGTTTATTACCCAGAGCTCAGGTTAAATAACCACGCAATATTTATATGCCTGTAATAATGCGGTAAACTTAGCGTGCTAACTAGAGGAGTAACGCTTGGACTACCTAACTGCGACCGCAAATAAAAAATACCTAATGTATATTTCGCAAAATTATTCATACGCTATTTTAAGGCCGCTTCAGGCGCAAATTTTAGCTCATGGTGGAGAAGTTCGGTGGTTTTTAGCGGGTAATGAAGTAAACCCCGACTTTTTAGATGATGATGAGCAGCAACTTCACTCTATAAAAGATGTACATACTTGGAAACCCGACGCAACTTTCGCCCCAGCTAACCTAATACCTACATTCATCCCAGGGATAAAAGTAGCTGTATTTCATGGTTTTGATGCTCATAAAAGAGATACAAATGGTGAAAAAGGGCATTTTGCAATCAGAGGATGCTTTGACCTGTATTGTACGCAAGGTCCAAATACCACCAGGCGGTTTGCAAAATCAGCCATAAAGCATGGTCACTTCAAAGTAGCTGAAACTGGCTGGCCAACTCTAGATCCCTTATTTACAGCACAAGCTGACAACCCATATGCAAGCAATGATGCACGCCCGACATTACTTATTTGTTCCACCTTTTCACACAGGCTCACACTTGCACCTAGGCTTTATGAGCAAATTAAGCACTTTAGTAAGCAAGGGAAATGGCGAATATTGGTGCAATTTCATCCTAAAATGCCACAGGAGTGGGTAGATAAATACAAAGCCTTAAGTAATGAAAACTTAACTTTTGTAGAAACCGACAATGTACTGCCTTTACTTAAAGCTGCAGATGTTATGCTGTGCGACACTTCTTCTGTCTTGCAAATGTTCTTATTACAAAATAAACCGGTAGTAACGTATAGAACGAGGCAGCCTTTCCCGCATTTATTAGATGTTACGCAAGCTTCAGAAGTAGAAAAAAATATTGATTACGCCCTTACATACCCACAGGAGCTAATGGCAGCAATTAGCAACTACTCTAAAGAGCTTCATCCTTATACCGATGGGCAATCTAGCCTGCGTGTACTTAATGCGACAAATGAATTTTTGCATAGCGATAATAATTTGAAACCTAAACCTCTAAACCTTATTAGGCAATTTAAAATGAGAAAAATGTTAAATTATTGGGGTTGGTAACACCACACTGTATGATTGAGCTTGATAATGTAACCTTTAAATGGCATAAAAATGATGCCAAGCCTACGCTAAATATCCCAACCCTTAGAATTGATAAAGGCGAGCATATTTTTTTACATGGTCCCAGCGGCGCCGGTAAATCAACCCTGCTTGCGCTACTGGCAGGTATAAACACACCAAGTAGTGGCAACATACGTATTTTAAATCGTGATTTAAATACACTTAGCAATACGCAAAGAGATGTATTTAGAGCGGAGAATATTGGCTATATTTTTCAAAACTTTAATTTATTACCGTATTTAACACCCATTGAGAATGTCACGCTTGGTTGTGAATTTTCAAAAAGCAGAAAACAAAAAGCCTTACAGCAAACAACAGAGCCCAAGCCAAGCTTACAAAAAGAAGCGATACGCTTATTAACAGCATTAGGCTTAAGTGAGCCTTATCATAGTAAAGATGTTGCCTCGCTCAGCATTGGTCAGCAACAGCGGGTTGCCGCCGCTCGCGCATTTATTGGCAGCCCAGAGCTTATAATTGCTGATGAGCCCACCTCGGCACTCGATACCGCAAATAGAGAAAGCTTTATAAAGCTGTTATTCGAACAGGCTAAGCGCGCCAACAGTACGTTAGTTTTTGTAAGCCATGACGAAACATTAAAACCGCTATTTAATCGTGCAATTAGCCTAGTTAGCTTACAGGAGCAGTTATGATCCTGACTAAGTTAGCTTATAAAAGTTTGCTAAATCGCCGAGCAAGTGTACTGCTCACATTGTTTACCATTGCCATTAGCGTGATGCTTTTACTAAGTATTGAGCGAATTCGCGTGGATGCTAAAACCAGCTTTAGTAATACCATCTCTGGGACAGACCTAATTGTAGGCGCCCGCACCGGCGATATTCAATTACTGCTTTCCTCTGTATTTAGAATAGGTTACGCAAATAATGGGGTGAGCTGGCAAAGTTATCAGTACATCGCAGCTCAGCGTGGTGTTAAATGGAGCATTCCTATTAGTTTAGGCGACAGCCACAAAGGCCAAGCTGTACTAGGTACAAGCCGCGATTACTTTACCCACTATCGCTTTGGTAAAAAACAAACGTTAAGTTTTCAACAAGGCCACGCGTTTGAGCATTTAAACCAGGTGGTACTTGGCAGCGATGTAGCGAGGCGTTTAGGGTATACGCTAGGTGATAACGTAGTAATCTCACACGGGATGGGTAATACGAGCTTTCATCATCATAAAGACAACCCGTTTACTGTTATCGGTATTTTAAACGCCACTGGCACGCCAGTAGATAAAACCTTACACATACCTCTAGCAGCTATTGATTTAATACATGGTGGTTCACACTCTGCGAATAATGAGCACGATGAGCGCGATGAGCGCGATGAGCACGATGAGCACGATGAGCACGATGAGCATAACAACCTAATCGGTGAGCCAAGTCAAATTACTGCGTTTTTAATGGGATTCGACTCGCCTTTATACACATTGCAAATTAGGCGTAATATCAACCAATACAAAAAAGAGCCACTTCTGGCCATTATGCCCACAGTGACCCTAAAAGAGCTGTGGCAAATGCTCGCCATTGTCGAAAAAGTACTCTTACTGTTTTCAGGCGTTGTTATATTAGTCAGTTTATTGGGTATGTTGACCACGCTACTGGCCAATTTAAATCAACGCCGAAGAGAGCTTGCTATATTGCGCTCAGTCGGCGCACGGCCATGGCAGCTATTTACACTAATAAGCATGGAGTCATTATTTACAACGTTATTAGGTTGCCTAGTTGGCTGTGGTTTGTATTATGGCGTTATGCTTATCAGTAGCAGCTATTTGCAAAGCCATGCAGGCATAAGCGTTAATATTGCCATGCTCTCTTACTATGAACTCACTTTAATAGGCGTTATTATGGCCGCTGGGTTTATAATTGGCTTAATACCAGCTACCCGCGCTTACTTTTATTCGCTTAGCGATGGTATGAGTATAAAAACTTAACTTTAGGAATTTCATGATACTTTTTAAATCCGCGCTTTATTACTGCACGCTAGTAAGCTGCCTACTTATTAGCTTTGTCAGTAGTGCAAACCCGCCGAAAGAAATTTTTTGGGAAGACTTAATCCCACAAGGGCATGTACAAATAGATACCCAAGCACAGGCTAACCACGAAGGCAGTGAACAAAACTGGGTGCAACCAGAGCTAGATGCTCCTGTGGTTGAAGCATTAAATGGCCAATCAGTGAGCTTACCGGGGTTTGTTGTCCCACTTGAGGGCGACAGTGAAGTCATTACAGAGTTTTTGCTTGTGCCATACTTTGGCGCGTGTATTCACGTACCGCCCCCGCCGCCAAATCAAATCGTTCATGTAACAGTAAAAGGCGGCGTCCCCATAGAGAGCCTGTATGATGCGATTGTTGTTACCGGCGTTATCAGTACCGAAACCTGGTCTGGTGAAATAGCCCAAGTGGGCTATAAAATGAAAGCCGTCGGTGTGGCGCCGTTTGAGCTATAACACGGCTATTTTTGGCAGTGCTTACAAAACACCGTACTGCGCTGCCCTAGTCTAATTTCTTCAAGTGGCGTTTTACACGTTACGCACGCCTCTCCTTTTCGTCCGTACACTAACAACTGTTGTGCAAAATAACCTGGTTTGCCATCACTTTGGGCAAAGTCTTTAAGGGTTGTACCGCCTTGTGTTATTGCCGCTGCTAGAGTGTCTTTAATAATAGGGATCAGGGTTTGATATCGCTTTAACGATACTTTTCCTGCTTCGCGTTTTGGGTGTATCCCCGCCTTAAATAACGACTCATTGGCATAAATATTACCTACGCCCACTACCACCGCGTTATCCATAATAAATTGCTTCACGGGGACTTTTTTATTTCGCGATTGCTCGTATACACGCTTTGCAAAAAAATCATCCGTAAGCGGCTCAGGGCCAAGTTTTGAGAGTAACTTATGAACATCCCCCGGTGCTTGCCATAAACAGCAACCAAACCGGCGAGGGTCGTGTAATCGCAGCGCCTTGTCATTACTAAGAACAAACTCAACATGATCATGCTTTTTAAGCGGCTCGCGTCTATCAACAACGCGCAAATTACCCGACATACCCAAATGTAAAATAGCACTCCCTAATTCGCAGTGCAGCAATAAATACTTTGCACGGCGCTCAATTCGCTCTACCCTCAACCCTTCTAACTGATAAACATCATCGGGCACAGGCCATCGCATGCTGGCATTATAAATATTTACCTTCGTCACTACCTGGTTTTCTACATGCGGGGTGATCCCCAGTCTACTTACTTCTACCTCTGGTAATTCAGGCATTAATGCAACTCACTTTTTGAAAAATCAACACTTGGAAATAACTGCTTTGCAGTCGCTAAATCAAGTCCCATCACGCGCTGGATATTTTTTTCCAACAAATAATACTTACCGTTACCTTTGTACAGTAAATAAACCCAAGGTAAGCGCTCACCAGCCAACTCAAAGGTGGCCACATACAATGGTGAGTTTGGATTAAATACAACAGACTCATTTACCTGCATCAACGCAGCCGTTTGCCAATGGTTAATTAGCTCAGCTAATTGCTGCTGTGATGCGTCCCACCTCACGGGCGTATTTTCTTTTAATGCGGTTGTACGCCAACTTGTACCAATACGTTCAATTTTCTGATCAACAAAGCTCAGTGTTAACACAAAACTTTGCAATGGCAGTACCGGTTGTAATGTAGGCTCGTCTTCGCCCCCTAAAAACTGCTTATGCCAGCCATTTAAAAAGAAGATCATAATCAACATCGAAAAAATAATAACGTTGTTCCAACCTTTGCGGCCCAGTCGCATATTTATACACCCAGTAAATTCAAGATTTTAAAGTGTAACTAAAACTTAATTGCACTGTCTATATGTTAAAGGCCACAGACTTTGGTAGAATATCGGCAAATTTAAAGGAGTTCCGTCAATGTCTATGTATGTAGTGGGCCATAAAATCCCAGATTCAGATTCTATTTGTGGTGCAATTGCACTTGCTTATTTAAAAAACCAAATCGATGAGCCAGCAATTCCAACACGCCTTGGTGAAGTGTCACCAGAAACTCAATTTATCCTAGATAAATTTGGCTTCGAAGCACCTGAGCTTAAATTAAGCTACGCTGGCGAAGATGTATATATTGTTGACCACACAGAAAAAACACAAGCACCAGATGATATCGACCAAGCACGTGTTGTTGGCGTAGTCGATCACCATAAACTAGGCGATTTAACGTCATCTACACCGCTTGAGTGTTGGATCCGTCCGGTAGGCTGTTCAAACACCATTATTAAAATGATGTATGACTTCTACAACGTAGAAATCCCTAAAGATATTGCTGGCATCATGCTATGTGCAATTTTAAGCGATACCGTTATTTTTAAATCGCCGACCTGTACAACGGCTGATATTAAATGTGTAGAAGCACTAGCAGAAATTGCCGGCATTGAAGACTTTAAAGAACTAGGCATGGACATGTTCCGTGTTAAGTCAGCTGTTGAAGACACCCCTGTGCGTGACTTAGTAATGCGTGACTTTAAAGACTTCAACATGAACGGTAACCTAGTCGGCATTGGCCAGCTAGAGGTTATTGACCTTGCAGTGTTTGACGAAATTAAAGCAGACTTAGAAGCCGATATTGCTAAGCTAAAAATTGAAGGCAACCGCCACTCAGTATTTTTACTGCTTACCGACATCATGAAAGAAGGCTCACAAATGCTGATCGCTTCAGATGATGCAAACCTTGTAGAGCAAGCTTACGGTGAAAAGCCGAGCGAAGATAAAGTATGGCTAGATGGCGTATTAAGCCGTAAAAAGCAAGTAGTGCCACCACTACAAGACGTGTTTGCCAAGCTGTAAGCTGTAAGTAAAAATAAATATTAAGCACCGCGTTTACCATAAACGCGGTGCTTTTTTATTGGTAGGCGTGAAGCTTGCTCACGTAAAAAAGAAAAAGCGTAAATAGATTTTATATCAACGCGCCAGCAAGCGAGGCGCCTATAAATGAATTTAACCACGATGCTAATTTTAGCTGTAGACATAGAGCTTACTTACGTTAGAAGCGCAGCTTCTCATGGCTTAACCCCGAGTTTAGCCCCGCAAATTACCGCATACTTTATTCACTGCACTCTTTACAGTTTATATCTTTAATCATTTTAAAATGCTGTTGCTTTAAGCTCAGCGCATCAAAGCTGATAAACACACTACCTCCAACATGCCCTAGCAGCATATTAAGCGTAAGCTGTGCCTGCATAGAGCCTATAATTCCTAACAGTGGGCTTATTACACCTGCATTACTACAATTTACAGTGGGAGCGGCGTCACTTTTTGCAAAAACACAGCCATAACATGGGCTATTGTTTTGCCTAAAATCAAAGCCCATAAGTTGCCCACTACTTGCAATCGCGGCACCTGCAATTAAAGGCAACTTATGAGTAAAGCAATAACGGTTAACACTGTAACGTGTGGCAAAACTATCAGAGCAATCAAGTACTATGTCGGCATTTTTTAAAAGCTCCTCTGCGTTGTTATCATCGAGCTTTTTACAATGCGTCACTATTTCTATTTGATTATTAAGGCTTGTTAATACTTTGCCAGCAGCGGTGACCTTGTTTTGCCCTAAGTGATTAACTTTATAAAGCACTTGGCGCTGCAAGTTAGAAAGCTCAACCGCATCATCATCTATTAAAATAAGTGTACCAATACCCGCCGCAGCTAAATACAAAAGTGCAGGGCTACCTAGCCCGCCAGCTCCCACTACTGCTACTGTGGCTGCCTTAAGTGCTAACTGCCCTTCTAGGCCCACTTCTTTTAATAATAAGTGGCGACTATAACGCAGGGTTTCTTTATCACTAAGCTTATTCATTAGGCTGGTTTATAGCACTTTTTAGCGCACTAATTGCTGCAATATAATCATCCGCTTCACTAATCGCTCGTACAACCGCAACACTGCCTACTCCTGTATTTGCAACCTCGCTTGCGCGGGTTAAATCTATGCCGCCAATGGCAACTGTTGGGTAGCTTTGCATTAATGGCACACACTTTTTAAGTTTATCGAGACCTTGTATCTGGCCGCTCATATCTTTGGTCGTGGTTGGGTAAATAGCACCAAATGCCATATAACTTGGTCGATAGTTGTGGGCACGTAACATTTCGTAAAAACCATGGGTAGAAAGCCCAAGCCTTAAACCTGCTTCTTTAATCGCGGCTAAATTAGCGGTTTCTAAATCTTCTTGGCCTAAGTGTACGCCGTAGGCACCGTGCTTTATTGCCAACTGCCAGTAGTCGTTTATAAATACGTGAGCGTGGTACTTTTTACCCAGCTCTACGGCCTGCTTAATTAACTCATCAAGCTCAAGGTCGGTTTTATTTTTAACGCGAAGCTGCGCCGTAGTAATACCTTGCTGCAAACATTTATCTAGCCAATCTAGGCTATCGACCACAGCATACAAGCCCAGCTTTTTGCTCTCACAAGGTGCAAAATCAGCCGCCATATTAAATTCCAGCGGCACATCAAAATCAAGCTCATCACCAAGCCAGCTACCAGGCTCAATTACTTGCGGGTAGTCATCTAACTGTGTAGGAAAAGCAGTATGTGCAACAGGGCCTATTCCTTCTCCGTATCTAACCGACTGCTTTAAGCCCTGATTTATATAAGCTTTAGCTAAAATAAAAGCATCTTTTAGGGGGTAGTCTTTTGCTAAACACGCGGCAATAACCGAGGCCATGCTACAACCTGTACCATGACTATGAGGGCTTTGAATTTTTTTATTACCAAGCCAATACTCTTCGCCGTTTTGTGTGCAGTAATCTATACAATAACCTGTTGGGTAATCCCAGTGCCCGCCTTTAATAACAACCGCTTTTGCGCCCCAGCTTAATAGCTTTTTAGCAGCGTCTTTCACGGCGCTTGGGCCAATTAAATATACGCCTGTTAATAATTGCGTTTCGTGCGTGTTAGGCGTTATTACATCCACCAGCGGCATTAAGCATTCTTTAATGGCACTTACGGTATCTTCCTCTGTTAATACATCACCACTTGAAGCAATTGCAACGGGGTCGTAAACAATCACAGGCGGTACAGGCCATTTTGCCTTATAATGCGCTATATGCTCGCTTATTAATTGAATTTGCTGCACATTAGCCAGCATGCCAATTTTAATTACTTTGGCTTTCATATCGCTTTCGAGTGCGAGTAATTGCGATTCAATAATATCGGTAGATACCGCGTTAATGGCCTCTACACCTAAGCTATTTTGCGCCGTAAGCGCGGTAATTGCAGTACAACCATGCACGCCAAAACTTTGCATTGCTTTTATATCGGCTTGAATTCCTGCGCCACCACCTGAGTCTGAGCCTGCAATTGTCCACACTAAATTATTCATACTCTTTATTTCCTTACTGCTGATGCCAAAACGGCATACCCATTGTAGGGGTTGAGGGGGCTGCTAAGTCTTTTTCAGGCATTGCTTTGGCATTATACGCAAAGCGCCCAGCCTCTACCGCGGCTTTAAATGCACGGCTCATCGTAATTGGGCAGCCAGCCCCTGCTATCGCTGAATTTAATAATACCGCATCATACCCTAATTCAAGCGCTTGGCAGGCATGCGAAGGCAAACCAAGCCCTGCATCTACAATTAATGTTGTGTTTGGTAAGCGCTCACGAATTGTTTTTAAATTATAACTATTTAAAAGCCCCTTACCGGTGCCAATAGGCGCGCCCCAAGGCATAAGCACTTCACACCCTAGCTCGTTTAAACGCTGGCAAAGCACTAAATCATCGGTGCAGTAGGGTAATACTTTAAAGCCATCATTAATTAATATTTTTGTGGCTTCTAACAATGCGAATGGGTCGGGTTGTAAGTTGTAGTCATCACCTATTAGTTCAAGCTTAATCCAATCGGTTGCAAATACTTCACGGCACATTTTAGCAAGTGTTACGGCTTCTTTTACACTGTGGCACCCTGCGGTATTAGGCAGTATTTTAAGGCCTGTGTTTTTTATAAGCTGCCAAAAGTCATCCCCTGCGGCAGCGCTTTGCTGGCGCCTTAATGACACCGTTACTATTTGCGCACCAGAGGCTTTTATAGACTCTTCCATCACCGCTGGAGAGGGGTAAAGCGCCGAGCCTATTAATAAACGGCTATTTAGTTGCTCGCCATAAATAGTTAAGCAATCGTTACCTTGCATAATGCTACCCACCTTGAATAGGCGATAACAATTCAATGCTATCCCCTTCGTTAATTGTGGTGCTGGCGTGCAAACTTTGTGGAATAAATTCGCCATTTAGTGCCACCGCGAATGGAGGCTTTGCACCAAAATTTTGTAATACATCAACAAGCACTGCACTTTTAATAGTTAGCAGCTCACCATTAATTGTTATAGTCATTTATTACTCACCCTATTTGAGATAACGCATTAGCCACTAAGGTGGGCCCTAACATATAGCCATGACGATATAAGCCATTAATGCTAATTACGTTACCTGTTTTTAAAACCGCAGGGCGGTTATCGCTAAATGCGGGGCGTAACCCGCTTTGAATATTTAACAGCCGCGCTTCGGCAAACCCGCTGTGCACAGTGTAGGCCGCCGAAAGTAGCTCAAGCGTAGAGCGCACCGTTGCAGGGCCGCTATCATCAGACTCTATTTCAGTTGCACCAATTACATACTCATTATTAGGTTTTGGCGCTATATAAATTGGGTAGCGCGGGTGCATTAAACGTACCGGCCGCGTTAAATTAACCTCAGGTGCATGTAATCTAGCCACTTCACCGCGTACCCCTCTAAGGTGTTTATCGCCTTTAGCACCTAAGCCACGACAGTCAATAATGTAATCAAACCCGCGGTTATTCACCTCGCCGTTTTGAATGCTAACGCGTTGGTTAAAAACAAACTTAACCTTACGTTTATTAAGCATGGTAAAGCTTGCTTTATAAAAGGCCTGGTTATCTATTTGCCCTTCGCAGGGTAAAAACACACCTTGGTTAAAACGATTAGCTAATTCGGGTTCTAACTGCGTTATTTGCTGAGCATTTAACGCCTGCGCGCTGTGCCCTGCTATAGGCTTTATTCGCTGACTAAAGCTTTGTAAATCGCCTTTATCTTGCTGGTGCGCCACGACCAGCGTGCCTTTTTGCTGATAAAAAACCTCGCCTTCAAGCTCGCTCACTATCTCTGGCCAGCGCTTGAGTGAATTTAGCCCCATGATGGCTAAATCCGTTTCACACAATACCGACTCAGCAAGCGGAGCAAGCATTGCCGCAGCCACTTTACCGGCACTATTTTGTGTTTGTTCGTCACTGGCTTCAAACACGGTTACATGATGCGACTTACTAAGCTCAAGGGCAGCTAAGCGCCCTGCTAAACCAAACCCCACAACAGCAATGTTGTAAAACATAAAACCTCCTTTTAATAACAGGCTAGCAGCCATAAGCCGCTAACCTGTTATTGGCTTATATTGCTTTGTGGTAAATTTCTGAGCCCGTTTGTTTAAACTCTTCAGATTTAGCTTTCATTTGCGCTTCTACATCAACCATTTTGATCTCAATTGCATCACCAACATTGTTAGGATCGATCCCGCGTGATTCGAGATCTTTTGCGTAATCGCGTACCTCTTGGGTAATTTTCATTGAGCAAAATTTAGGGCCGCACATAGAGCAAAAGTGCGCTACTTTGCCAGACTCTTGCGGTAGGGTTTCGTCGTGATATTCACGGGCACGTTCTGGGTCTAAACCAATGTTAAATTGGTCGTGCCATCTAAATTCAAAGCGCGCTTTTGATAATGCATTATCGCGCTCTTGCGCGCCGGGGTGGCCTTTGGCTAAGTCGGCCGCATGTGCTGCAATTTTGTAGGTAATTAGGCCCTCTTTTACATCTTCTTTATTGGGCAAACCTAAATGCTCTTTTGGTGTTACATAACACAGCATGGCACAGCCGTACCACGCTATTTGTGCAGCGCCTATACCCGATGTTATATGGTCGTACCCTGGTGCTATATCGGTCGTTAATGGGCCTAATGTGTAAAAAGGCGCTTCGCCACAATGCTCTAATTGTTCATCCATATTGGCTTTAATCATGTGCATTGGCACGTGGCCTGGGCCTTCAATAAATACTTGTACATCGTGTTTCCACGCAATTTTTGTAAGCTCCCCTAACGTACGTAGCTCACTAAATTGCGCTTCGTCGTTGGCATCGGCAATCGAGCCTGGACGAAGGCCATCTCCGAGCGAAAAACACACATCGTATTGTTTTAAAATTTCGCAAATATCTTCAAAGTGCGTATATAAAAAGTTTTCTTTATGGTGCGCTAAACACCACTTAGCCATAATTGAGCCACCGCGCGATACAATACCGGTTACACGCTTTGCCGTCATTGGCACGTAACGCAGCAATACACCGGCATGAATAGTAAAGTAATCAACACCCTGCTCGGCTTGTTCAATTAACGTATCGCGAAATATCTCCCACGTTAGGTCTTCGGCCACTCCGTTTACTTTTTCAAGCGCTTGATAAATTGGTACAGTGCCAATGGGTACAGGCGAGTTACGTACTACCCACTCGCGCGTTTCGTGAATATAACGCCCAGTTGATAAATCCATTACGGTATCGGCACCCCAGCGGGTAGACCACACCATTTTTTCTACTTCTTCTTCGATTGATGAGCTTACCGATGAATTACCAATATTCGCGTTAACTTTAACTAAAAAGTTACGGCCAACTATCATGGGCTCGGTTTCGGGGTGGTTAATATTATTTGGTAAAATAGCGCGACCGCGGGCTATTTCGTCGCGTACAAATTCAGGGGTAATAAAATCGGGAATACTCGCCCCAAACGATTCGCCTTTATGCTGTGCTGCTAGCAGCTCTTCTCTAATTTGTGCACGACCCATGTTTTCGCGTATGGCTACGTATTCCATTTCTGGGGTAATAATGCCTTGGCGAGCATAATGCATTTGCGTCACGTTTTTGCCTGCTTTACCACGGCGAATTTTAGGTAAATGATCAAAGCGAATATGATCAAGACCGTCATCGGCCATACGTTGCTGAGCAAATTGCGAAGTGACCGAGTCGAGCACTTCAGTGTCGTTGCGCTCTTTTATCCACTGCTCACGAAATTTAGGTAATCCCTTACGTACGTCTAACTCAAAGTTAGGGTCGGTATACGGGCCTGATGTATCGTAAACACGCAGTGGATCGTTTGGCTCATACACAGGGTTTTGCTCATCGCCACCAATAAACGTATCGCTTAATGTAATTTCGCGCATACCCACGCGTACACCGCTTTGGCTGCCCTCAACATACACTTTTTGTGAGCTTGGAAATGGCTGACCCGTTAAATTATAAATGTAATCTGACGCAGCAGCGCGCGTTTCTCGACGTGTAGACTTATTTGTAGTGTTTGACATGACTTACCTCATTGCTAAAGGGTTGTCTTGTCAGATATTCCATAAGGAATAGAGAAAGATCGTAAAGCAGTGGTTACGCTGCTTTGCGGCCTAAAATGGCTAGTTATTTTGTTGTGCGCATAAAAAAGACGCACAAGCGTCCCATTTTAGGCAGCTTGTTCCCTACGCAGGTTTTAACCTGATCAGGTTCACGGATCCCGCTTTCGCGATCTCAGCCTTAATTATTTAAGGCACTCCGACAAGTAAAATTATGTTCGTTGATTTGCTATTTTGATCAAATCAGCGTTGAGTGTACGCCAGTTAAAAATTGCCTGCAAGGGGCAGTTTTAAATACTCATGTCACTACTTTGCAATAAATAAAAAAGTTTGCTCGCCCTGCATAACTAACCGTGAGTCTTGCATGGTAAGCGTTGCACCTTCTCGTAGCGCTTGTAAAAACTGCTGCTCTAGCTCATCAACGTCTGCTCCGCACGACTTACGCGTCATGCCAAGTTTATTAACGCTAATACTGCTGTCTTTAAGCTCACCTTCACCAAAAAACTTATTACATCCTGCAAACCCGTTTACTTGCAACGCTTCAATAAAGCTCATTGATGCATTGTAAGAGGCCGGCACAGCTAAACCATCAACCTTTGATAGTTGCCATTGTGTGTACTTTAGCTGCTCAGTGGTCACCGTCCCTGTGGCTGTACAACCAATACATAAACCGATTAAAAGCATCGGTAGTGCTGCTAATTTCATGCTATTTCTAACTAAATATTTAATTACCGTAATAGTAACAATTTTTATGCGGTTTATCCGTTAAAAATGCATGTTTTAAATGTAAATTTTTGTTCTATGATAGTTTAGAGAGTGTTGAACTTTGCAGATTAAAACATTTACACATTATGGGCGCTTTAATTGCTTTGCTTGGTTTGTAACTTAGTGGGCTCGATAACAGCACCTGCGCTACCCGCTATTTACGATAAACAATCCCACTGCCTAGGCGCTGCTATAAAACAAACTAGGTTAAATTTAATCCCAAAGGTCACAGCCCCTAAAAATTATACCCGCTAATCTTGGGTGTAATTTTTAAATAAATTATCTATTTCGGGAGGTAAAAAAGGGCGCCCTTTTTCATTAACCGAAGTGCCTATAACCTTGGCTTGTAGCATTACTTTGTTGTCGTGTTTACGTACTAAGGTTTGCTTAAACGCAAACTTTATACGGCTTATACGCTCAGGTTCAACTGCTATATAAAATTCATCATCTGGTACAAGCGAATGTTTATAATCAACCTCACTGCGTATCACTACTAAGTTAACTTTTTGCTTTGCTAGCAGTGCAAAATCAACCCCATTTGCAAATAAAAACTCATGGCGAGCATGCTCTAAATAATTAAAGTACACACTGTTATTTACAATTCCTTGTAGGTCACATTCGTAATGGCGCACTTTAAAATCAACTTTAAAGGTCATATTAGTAATCCTGATTATTTAACGTATAATCGCTGCGTTATAACACAAGTATTAAAATAATTGCTACCATACGAGTCCCCAAAATGGAGTTAAGTAACCTAATGAACTTACGTTTGTCTTTAATTACTGCGGCGTTATTACCGCTAATTAGTACACCACTTATAGCAAACGCTGATGACAGCGACCTAGAACGAATTGTTGTTACAGGCGACTTTCAACGTGAAAGCATTCAAACATTAAGCGCTAGCGCTAGCCTATTTAGCAAAGATGAAATTAACCAACGTGGTGCAAGTTACTTAGACGAAATGCTAGGTAGTACAGCCAACGTAAACTTTACATCTGGTGCGTCTCGTGGTCGTTATATTCAAATTCGTGGAGTGGGACTTCGTTCACAATTTGTAGATCCAATTAACCCATCGGTTGGCTTAGTTATTGACGGCATTAACTACTCGGGTTTAGGTGGCAGCTCATTATTATTTGATATAGACCAGGTAGAAATTTACCGCGGCCCACAAGGCACTCGCTTTGGTGCAGACGGCATGGCCGGTATGATCCAAATGGAATCAGCTCAGGCAACTGCCGATCCTAGCTTAAAATTACAAGTGGGTATGGGTACTTATAACTCGCGCGAAGCAGGCCTTGCAGCAAGTACTGGATTAACCGAAGACACAAGTGCCCGCGTAAGCTACTTTCGTAGAAAATCAGACGGCTACGTCGATAACCTGTATTTAAACGATGAAACTCAAGAACAAGATGAGCAAGTAGCCCGCTTTAAATTAAACAGCCAACTTACTGAGCATTTAAACACAGAGTTAAACCTGCACTACATAGATATAAACAACGGTTACGATGCGTTCACGCTTGATAACAGCCGTAATAGTGTAGCCGACGAGCCTGGCCAAGATAATCAACAAAGCTACGCCATTGGTATTAATAATACCTACACAGGTTTTGATGCCTTTGATGTAAGCTTAAACCTTTCAGCCATTGATACAGAGCTACTTTACAGCTTTGATGAAGACTGGGTATGTAACGATGCAAGCGAGCCACAATTATGTGCAGCTGGCCTACACCCTTGGGGTTATAGCTCAACCGATGTATACACGCGTGATCGCGATGATCAATCGGCTAATTTACAGTTTAATTCTAAAACAGGTAACTGGGTTGCCGGTGTTTACTATCAAAACCGCGACGTAGATTTAGAGCGCGAATACACTTGGCTTGCAAGTCCATTTGCATCAACCTACGAAACCAGTAACGTAGCTGTTTACGGCCAAGTAGCCACACCTATCGGCCCTAAAACCACACTCATTACCGGTTTACGTGTAGAGCAATACCAAGGTGATTACACCGACAGCAACGGCTTTATTGAAGAGACTGACGACGTAATGGTAGGCGGTAAAATAGCACTTGAATACCAAGTGATTGATCGTACTATGATCTACACCAGCATTACCCGTGGTTATAAAGCTGGCGGTATTAATTCAGAAGCATTAGCCAAAGCTAAAGATGAAGGCTTAAACCTAGATGCTGATTTTTTCCAGCAGCATACAAGCTTTGACCCAGAATACCTTTGGAGCGGCGAGTTTGGCGTTAAGGGTTCATCGCTTGATGATAAATTTACCCTGCGTTTAGCAGCATTTTATATGCACCGCGACAACATACAGCTAAAAGCATGGCAAGTAGAAGGTCAGCAATTTACAGGCTACGTTGATAACGCAAGCTCTGGTAGCAACTACGGGCTAGAAGTTGAAGGTAGTTACCAACTTACCGAAGATTTTTTCTTAACAGGTAGTGCGGGTTACTTAAACACAGAAATTGACGACTTTGTAACGCAATCAGGCTTAAATCAAGACGGTCGTGAGCAAGCGCAATCACCTAAATATCAATACGCATTTAGCGCACGTTACAACTTTACTAATGAGCTGTACGGTATGATTGGTGTTGAAGGTAAGGACGATTATTACTTCTCAGATAGTCATAATTCAAAAGCACCCAGCAGCAATTTAGTAAACCTAAGTTTAGGCTACGAAGCCGACATGTGGGCAGTGCGCGCATGGGCACGTAACGTATTTGACGAAGAAGTACCAACCCGCGGCTTTGAGTTTGGTAACGACCCACTTGATGGTTACGCTACACACACCTACGTACAATTAGGTGAGCCAAGAGTAGCGGGTATAACGTTTACGTTAGAGCTGTAAGCTTTAAGCTGTTAGCAAAAATAAATATTAAGCACCGCGTTTACAATAAACGCAGTGCTTTTTTATTGGTAGGCGTGAAGCTTGCTCACGCAAAAAGAAAAAGCGTAAATAAATTTTATTTCAACGCGCCAGCAAGCAAGGCGTTTACAATTAATTATTACTTCTTCACTACTGCATGTTTTCTGTGGTGATAAAATTTCTTTAGTTTTTACTTAAAAGAACAATTTTGACCACCGAGGGCGCAGCGCGCTACACTGAGACGTTGTTTGCTCTTCTCCTTCACTTCTCCGTGTTCTCTGTGGTGATAATAATTTCTTAATTACTGATGCACTAGAACAAAACGCTTTTACCACCGAGAACACCGAGGCACTGCCACTACACTGAGAAACACACAAGTAGCAGCGAGTTTATCTCCCGTCTGGCATTTAATACAAAACACGCGGCATAAAGCCGCGACTACAACATGACCCTCTAAAGCGCAGCGCCTCCTAACCTCTTTGTGAAGAAATAACTTAACCTTTATTGCACAAAGAGAATAAAAAGAGGAGTAAATGAGAAAACATACAAGTAGCAGCGAGTTTACCTCGCGTTTGGGTTTATTGTTTTAACGCGGCATAAAGCCACGCCTGCAGGTAAAGCGTTACGCCCTATCTACATCAAACGCGATGACTTCTTTTATTGTATCTTTAGCGGTGGCTAGCATAACTAACCTGTCTATCCCCATCGCAACACCTGCACATTGCGGTAAGCCGTGCTCAAGTGCGGTGATTAAACGCTTATCCATAGGCACGTGGTTTAACCCATTGGCGGCGCGATAAGCGTTATCTTCATCAAAGCGCTTTGCCTGCTCTTTAGCATTAGTTAGCTCATTAAAGCCGTTCGCTAATTCCATATTTTTATAATAAAGCTCAAAGCGCCCTGCTACGCGGTTATCATGCTCACAAATCTGTGCCAGTGCCGCTTGCGATGCCGGAAAGTGATACACAAAACACGGCTTAGTTTGCCCAATAGTTGGCTCTACTTTCATACAAAATAACAGCTGCAGCAAGGTATCTTTATTGGTTTCATTTTTGGCTATATCGGCAAAGCCGTGATCGCAGGCAAGTGTTTGCAATTGCCTAAGCGTAGCTGTTAATGGGTCAAGCGCTAACACTTGCTCAAATGCTTGTTGGTAAGTAAGACGCTCTGCAGGCTCTACATTTAAAATGAGCTGCATTAGCTCATCCATTTCATCCATTAATGCAAACTCATCAAACCCAGGGCGATACCACTCAAGCATAGTAAATTCGGGGTTATGATGGCGTCCCGCTTCTTCGTTTCTAAATGCCTTACAAAGCTGAAATATGGGCCCTGAGCCTGCTGCTAGCAAACGCTTCATTGCAAATTCAGGCGATGTTTGTAAATAAAGCGACAAGCCACCAGCGTGGCCTGGGCCTACAAACTGTGTATTAAAACTTGCTAAATGCACATCGGTTACACTGGCACTGCTTAAGCTCGGTGTTTCTACTTCCATTACATTACGCGTATAAAAAAACTCACGAATGGTTCGCAGTATGGCTGCTCGTTGCTTAAGGGTGTTTATGCTTGCACTAGGTGCCCAAGGTGTTGCTGACATATTTTCTCCAAAAAAAATCCCAGCTTAAGCCGGGATTTTATAAACCGTACTCAAGCTTACTTAACACGGCCTACGTATTCACCGCTACGGGTGTCTACTTTAATTACTTCACCAATTTGTACGAATAATGGAACGCGTACTACTGCACCAGTGCTAAGCGTTGCAGGTTTACCGCCTGTGCCCGCTGTATCGCCTTTAAGGCCAGGATCAGTTTCAGTGATCTCAAGCTCAACGAAGTTAGGTGGAGTAACCGCGATTGGGCTACCGTTCCATAATGTAATAGTACATACATCGTTTTCCACTAACCATTTAACGGCATCGCCAAGTGCTTTTTCGTCAGCGGCAATTTGTTCAAATGTTTCGTTGTTCATGAAATGCCAAAACTCACCGTCTGTGTATAGGTACGCTAAGTCGGTATCCATTACATCGGCGCCTTCAACTGATTCACCCGATTTAAAGGTTTTTTCAAGCACCTTACCAGAGATAAGTTTGCGGATACGAACACGGTTAAACGCTTGGCCTTTACCAGGTTTTACCATTTCATTTTCTAAAATACTGCAAGGTTCGCCGTCCATCATAATTTTTAGGCCGCCCTTGAACTCGTTGGTGCTATAATTCGCCATCGTTTCCTCTATTTATATTTTTCGAGTAATCTACGTGCCAATGATACAAAGAAATGAAGCAAATTTGCATAAAAACTGGCAAAAAGAATTAGCAAATGTAGTTACCTGCCCAAAAACCTTGCTTGAAATGGTCGGCTTATCGAGCCAAGCCCATGAAAACGACCTAAAAGCCCGCAGTTTATTTCCGGTACGCGTGCCAGTCCCTTTTATAAAAAAAATACGCAAGGGCGATGCAAACGACCCCTTATTGCTACAAGTTATGCCACGCCATCAAGAGTTTTTAACCAAAACAGGTTTTAATAAAGACCCTTTACTAGAGCAAGACAACGAACAGCCTGGGCTTTTACATAAATATAAATCCCGTGTTTTAATTATGTTTAAAACTGGCTGTGCAGTAAATTGCCGTTACTGCTTTAGACGCCACTTCCCGTATCAAGAAAACCAGCTTAATAAAAAAAGCCTGCTTGATGCGCTGAGCTATATAAAATCAGATGCCAACATAAACGAAGTGATTTTAAGTGGTGGCGACCCACTTATGGCCAAAGACGATGCCATTAGCTGGTTTTTAGATGAGCTTGAACAGTTACCTCAAATTAAGCGCATGCGAATACACAGCCGTTTGCCTGTTGTTATACCTGCGCGTATTACCGATGAGCTGTGCGCGAGGCTAAAGCAATCACCGCTAAAAATTATATTTATTAACCATATAAATCATGCCAACGAAATAGACGACGAGTTTAAAGCCGCCATGCAAAAGCTAAAGCAAGCAGGCGTAACGTTATTAAACCAGGCAGTTATTTTAAAAGAGGTGAACGACACCGTTGAGGCACAAATAAATTTAAGTGAGGCGTTATTTGATGCAGACGTACTGCCTTACTATTTATATTTGCTAGATAAGGTTGAAGGCGCAAGCCACTTTGATATAGAAGAGCCACAGGCAATAAAAATAATGGCAGAGCTATTAAAAGCCCTGCCTGGATTTTTAGTACCTAAATTAGTAAGAGAAATAGGCGGTCAAAAAAGCAAAACACCTATCGACCTTAAGTTAGTTTAAACGTATATATTTACATTATTACCCAGTGTTGCAGTGACCGACTGAGCCGGTGATTGCGCACTTGTTGGCTGGGCAGCACCTTCAATTAGTGCAAGTGCTGCTGCGCCATCTGCTAATTGCTGCTTTTTAGACAAAGCAGCGGTATATACTTCACCACCTTGGCCAGAGCTAGACATAGCGGGTAGATTTCCACCTGATATATTCATCGTTATAAGCCTTAATCAACCTGACATTTAAATGTATTCCAAGTACTATATCGGCAATGCAGTACAAAGCTTTAGGAAAACCATGGATTCTATAATTGAACAACTCAACGCTAACTTAAAAATTGTTTATCGCCAAGCACTTGATGCCGACAAAAAACTAGATGAGCTACAGCAACAAGGCCACGGTAAATTTAAAGCCTTGTTCCCAGCTGATGCCGGATTTAGCTTTGAAGCTAAACGCTTTAAGCCATACGTACTTGATGTAGCAGCCGATGTAGAAAGCTTAAGCACAGATGGTTTTGATGAAGAAAAGCTTAAAACAACGGTTATTAAGCTACAACAGTTACTTACCCTGCTCGCTACGTTTAAATAATTGATGTCAGTTGTTAGCGGTTAGCGGTTAGCGGTTAGCGGTTAGCGGTTAGCCAGAATAAATTATTAAGCACCGCATTTTCAATAAACACGGTGTTTTTTAATTGTAGGCGTGAAGCTTGCTCACGCAAAATATAAAACACCTCTATTTTAACCAAGCGCCAGCAAGCAAGGCGTTTACAATTAATTATTACTTCTTCACTGCTGCGTGTTCTCTGTGGTGATAATAATTTCTTAATTACTTATGCACTAGAACAAAACGCTTACCACCGAGAACACCGAGGCGCTTCGCGCTGCACCGAGAAGATATTAGCTCTTCTCCTTTTCTTCTCCGTGTTCTCTGTGGTGATAATAATTTCTTAATTACTTATGCACTAGAGCAAAACGCTTACCACCGAGAACACCGAGGCGCTTCGCGCTGCACCGAGAAGATATTAGCTCTTCTCCTTTTCTTCTCCGTGTTCTCTGTGGTGATAATAATTTCTTAATTACTTATGCACTAGAACAAAACGCTTACCACCGAGAACACCGAGGCTTTGCGCGCTACACAGAGGAAACACACAAGTAGCAGCGAGTTTACCTCGCGTCTGGCATTTAATACAAAATACGCGGCATAAAGCCGCGACTACAACGTGCCCTCTAAAGCGCAGCGCCCTCTTAATCTCTTTGTGAATTAATGCTCTAAATTTTTGTAGATGTAGAGCCGGCTCACAACATAGCCTAATCTAAGTTTGCTAAAATTTGCTCGCCAAACCATTCGGTTATTAAGCGTTTTTCATAAAAAAACGGCTCGTCGCGACCCATTTTTATTTTATCCATAAAGCCCATGTCTTTAAGCTCTACATCGTCCTCTTCACTCACTACACTCCCTTTATTATCGCTTAGCGAGTAATTGAGCTTAATGCGCGGAAAATAAATAGGTTTTACTACGCGTATTTCATCCATACCGCCATAGCGTACGTCCCCTGCTAAATCGATATCGGTTATTTCTAAATTTAGCTTGTAGCCTTTTGGCAATTGCTCAGCAAGTTTAGAAAAATGTTTTTCGAACTGAGTAGCAATTTGTTTGTGGTACGACGCTTTACCCTGGCTAGAAGCGCGCACATCGCGGTAGTCTTTAAAATCTTGCCACTTAACTACAGATTCTCCAGCGTGTGCAAATGCAGGTAATGTAATACACATTGCCATAGCGATTGTTTTAACTGAATTCATAGCATTCTCCAAAGGGGCAGTACTAATTATTTAGACTTAGCCCAGTAATAGACCATACAAGTTTAACACTAGTTTATTAACCATTACTTAATTAACCTATTTTAATACGCTTTTAAAATAAAGCATGTAAATAGTAAGAATATATGATGAAATTAAGATAATTGAAAAAAGGTATCCACGGAGCATTCATGGCAATTTTAGTAACAGGCGGCGCAGGCTACATAGGCTCACACACCGTTTTAGAACTTTTACAGCAAGGCAGCGAAGTTGTTGTTGTTGATAACTTAAGTAACGCATCAAAAGAGTCGCTTGCACGCGTAAAGCAAATCACAGGCAAAGAAGCAACGTTTTACCAAGGCGACATTCTTGATAAAGTTTTTTTAGATGCCATTTTTACAAGGCATACCATAGAGAGCGTTATTCATTTTGCTGGCTTAAAGTCGGTTGGTGAGTCGGTCGCTAAACCTGTTGAGTACTATCAAACAAACGTACAAGGTACGCTTACACTTGTAGATGCCATGCGTGATGCAGGCGTATTTAAATTAGTATTTAGCTCATCAGCCACAGTTTACGGCGACCCTGCAAGCTTACCGATTAAAGAAGACTTCCCGGTAGGTGGCACAACTAATCCATACGGCACATCAAAACTGATGGTTGAGATGATGCTGCAAGATATTGCTAAATCAGATGAGCGTTTTGCATTTGCTATTTTGCGTTACTTTAACCCAGTGGGCGCACATGAGTCAGGCTTAATTGGCGAAGATCCAAATGGTATTCCTAATAACTTATTACCATTTATTGCCCAAGTTGCAGTAGGTAAATTAAAGCAGCTTGCTGTATTTGGTGATGACTACGACACCGTTGATGGCACTGGTGTGCGCGACTATATTCACGTTGTAGATTTAGCAATGGGGCACTTAAAAGCGCTTGATAAAATTGCCAACAATACCGGCGCACTTGTATATAACCTTGGCACAGGCAATGGTTACTCTGTACTGCAAATGGTTAACGCCTTTATAAAAGCCAGCGGCCAAGACGTTCCTTATCAAGTATCGCCTCGTCGCCCTGGCGATATTGCTGCATGTTACGCCGCGCCAGAAAAAGCACTTAATGAGCTAGGCTGGGAAGCGGTGCGTGGAATAGATGCCATGATGGAAGACACATGGCGTTGGCAATCAAATAACCCTAATGGTTATAAAAGTTAATTAAACATACTTTTTAATTTTAGGCGTGAAGCTTGCTCACGCAAAACTGCTAATACTCAATACGCGGCATAAAGCCGCGACTACAACGTTACCCTCTAAAGCGCAGCGTCTCTTAATCTCTTTGTGAATAAATAACTAAACCCCCTATTGCACAAAGAGAAGAAAATGAGGAGTAAATGAGAAAACATATAAGTAGCAGCGAGCTTATCTCGCGTCTGGGTTTATTATTTTAACGCGGTATAAATACCAAATGCGCCAGCAAGCAAGGCGCCTACTTAAAAACACAATGTCGTAGGCGTGAAGCTTGCTCACGCAAAACTGCTAATACTCAATACGCGGCATAAAGCCGCGACTACAACGTTACCCTCTAAAGCACAGTTCACCCGCATCTATTTTTGCTTGGTAAAGCCTTAAAATTTGTGGGTAGTTTACTGACATGGGGTTTCACTATCGGCTATAATCGCCGCCATTGTAGCCGACTAAAAATGTGAACCAAAATGAAATTCCCTTGCCGCTTAGATAAATTTATTAGCCACCTAGCCGAGCTACCACGCTCAAAAGCTCGCGCGGGTATTAAACGCCAAGAAGTGCAAGTAAATGGGGAAGTTGTTAGCGCGTTCGATTTTCAAGTAACCCAGCAAGATGAAGTAACATTTGCTGGTGAGCCTATGGTATTTTTAGGCAAACGCTACTTCATGCTACACAAACCTGTAGGCTACGTGTGTGCCAATGTAGATGAGCTACACCCCACCGTATTTGATTTGCTCGATGAGCCAAATATGGCCGACTTTCATGTAGCAGGTCGCCTTGATATAGACACCACCGGCTTAGTACTTATCACTAACGATGGCGATTGGTCGCACCGTATTACCTCGCCAAAGCACAACAAATTAAAAACCTACTTAGTAGAAACACAAGAGCCTATAACCGAAGAAGCATTAGAGCAACTACGCAACGGCGTACAACTTCACAACGAAAAAGATCTCACCCGTCCAGCGAAAGCAGAAGCACTTGCCACCTACAGCTTACGTTTATCAATCAGCGAAGGTAAATACCACCAAGTTAAACGCATGTTAGCCGCGGTAGGCAACAAAGTGGTAGAGTTACACCGCGAGCAAATAGGTAATATTATACTGGACGAAAACTTAGCAAGTGGAGAGTATAGGGAGTTAAAAGAGGGAGAGGTAAAACTATAGAGCGGTCAGCGGTCAGCGGTCAGCGGTCAGCGGTCAGCGGTCAGCGGTCAGCGGTCAGCGGTCAGCGGTCAGCGGTC